>NZ_JASOYM010000028.1:0-18136 GCF_030226665.1 Paenibacillus sp. UMB7766-LJ446 | reverse complement strand
GGGGCAGCTGCTTCGCTTGGCTGCCCTGGCCCCTGTTGCTCCGCAAGGCGGGGCTTAAGGGCTCGGGCTGCGCCCGGCGGCAGCTGCTTCGACTGGCTGCCTGTGCCCCTGTTGCTCCGCAAAGCGGGGCTAAGGGCTCGGGCTGCGCCCGGGGGCAGCTGCTTAGACTGGCTGCCCGTGCCCCTGTTGCTCCGCAAGGCGGGGCTTAACAGCTAGCAGCTGCAGCCGAATTTTTCTTCGCCACCGAAATCGAGGCGGGTTGGGTAATCATTATCAAAACATGCGAGGCAGAGCCCGCCTTTATAGTCATCCTGATTATCTCCCTGAATCGATGTAATCAGCCCATCGGGGCTGAGGAACGACAGGGAGTCCGCATTAATCTCACGGCAGATTTCTTCCACCGACAGCTGTGAGGCGATCAATTCGCGGCTGTCGGGAGTGTCGATACCGTAGAAGCACGGGTTTTTGAACGGTGGTGATGTAATGCGAACGTGAACTTCCGTGGCTCCGGCATCTCGCAGCATGTTCACGATCCGGCGGGAAGTCGTTCCCCTTACGATGGAATCGTCAATCATGACCACGCGTTTGCCTTCGACGACACGGCGCACGGCGCTCAGTTTCATCTTCACGCCTTGTTCCCGCAGCTCCTGGCTTGGCTGGATAAACGTACGTCCGGTGTATTTGTTTTTGATCATACCCATCTCATACGGAATCCCAGTTTGCTCCGCGTAGCCGATTGCCGCGGAAATACTGGAGTCCGGCACGCCTGTCACCAGATCGGCATCCACGAAAGATTCAATCGCCATCCGGCTACCCATCCGTTTACGCGCAGCGTGCTGGTTTGCACCATTCATGTCACTGTCCGGACGGGCAAAGTAGATATACTCCATCGCGCATAGTGCCTTGCGGTGTTTGTGATGATCGAAACGGTCTTCATGAAGACCATCTGCATCCAGCACCAACAGTTCACCTGGCTCAATATCACGAATCAACTCTGCACCAATCATCTCCAGCGCACATGTTTCGGATGCAAACAGATACGCATCTCCCAATTTACCCATTGTGAGCGGACGCAGTCCATGAGGATCGGAAGCAACCAGTAACTTGTCGTTGGTCATGATTAGAAAAGCATAACCACCCACGATACGCTGAAACGCATCCTTCGCGGCTTCCACCAATCCTTTTGGCGATCTCGCGATTAAATGGGCAATAACTTCCGTATCACTGGTCGTTTGAAAAATGGACCCACCCTGCTCCAGCTCACGCCGAATTGTTGGCGCATTGACGATGTTACCGTTAGTTGCTACTGCCAGATCACCATCACGGTATTTAAATACCAATGGTTGTGCATTCGTCAGCTTACTGTCGCCACTGGTTGAATACCGAACGTGTCCGATGGAGATATCCCCGGTCAACGTCTGCATTAAATCCTTGGTGAAGACTTCCTTCACCAGACCCATACCACGGTGGTAGTGAAACTCGTTACCGTCGCTTACACACATACCTGCACTTTCTTCCCCTCGGTGTTGAAGGGCATGCAGGCCATAATAGGACAGTGATGCAGCGTCAGGGTGCTTAAACACCCCGAATACGCCACATTCCTCCTTTAATTTGTCGAGTCCTTCCTTACCGGACCCTTCATTATAATAATCGCCTGTCCACAAAGGTCCTGTCGTCAGTTCATGAGACATGGAATCGCATCCTCCCAGACCTGTGTCAAACCTCCTACGGGTTCGTTCACGGCTGATGTTCCGTTCAATTCAATCGTCAAATTACTTCCTTCAACACGCCCAATCACAGCTACAGGCACACCGCGTTCACGTACAAAAGCTTCCAGCTTACCCGCTTGCTCCGGCGAAGCCGACAGCAGAATCCGGGATTGGCTTTCACTGAAAAGTGCATGGTCCCCACGCAATGCCGTCTCAACATTGACCTGTGCACCCACATTGCCGCTGATGCAAGACTCAGCCAACGCTACAGCCAAACCACCTTCAGACAAGTCATGCGCGGAGCGAGCAAGTCCGGATTGAATGGCTTCCAGTACCGTGCTGAGCAGCGCTTTTTCTGTGTTCAGGTCCAGCTGCGGCGGACGGCCTTCCGTTTTGCCATGAACCGCATATTGCAGCTCACTGCCGCCCAGCTCAGCTTTCGTTTCACCCAGCAGGATGATGACGTCACCTTCGGCTTTGAAGCCTTGTGTTGTGATGTGATCTGTATCATGCACCAAGCCAACCATACCGACAACAGGCGTTGGGTAGATGGAGCCTTTGGCGTTTTCGTTGTACAGACTCACGTTACCACCGATCACTGGCGTATCCAGCACGCGGCAAGCTTCCGCCATACCGTCTACCGCTTTTTCCATCTGCCAGAAAATATCCGGCTTCTCCGGGTTACCAAAGTTCAGGTTGTCCGTAATTGCCAATGGCTCTGCACCGGAACATACAATGTTACGGGCAGCTTCGCTGACTGCAATCCGTCCGCCTACTTCTGGATCAAGATACACATAGCGTCCATTACAGTCCGTTGTCATCGCCAACCCTTTGCGTGTACCACGAATGGTCACCACCGCTGCATCTGAACCTGGGCGAACCGCAGTACTTGTACGCACCATGTAATCATATTGATCATAAACCCACTTCTTGCTCGCTACCGTTGGGGATGCCAACACTTGCTTCAACGCTCCGCCGAGATCCGTCACTTCATCGTAACGAAGGGTGTCGATAGAAGCACTTTGCTCATAATAAGCAGGTACAGAAGATGGTTTGTCATACACCGGGCACTCGTCAACCAGTGCAGTTACTGGCATGTCACCAACCACTTCGCCATGGTGGATCAATTTCAGGCGTCCATCATCCGTTACTTTTCCGACTTTTGCACAGATAACGCCCCAACGTTCAAAGATCTCCATCGCCTGCGCCTCATCCTTCGGCTCAACAACGAACAACATCCGTTCCTGGGACTCGGACAGCATCATTTCATAAGGCGTCATGCCTTCTTCACGCTGTGGCACCTGATCCAAATACAATTCCAGACCGTTACCCGCTTTACTTGCCATTTCCGCACTGGAGCATGTCAGACCTGCTGCACCCATATCCTGAATACCCAGCACGATTCCTGTATCGATGAGTTCCAAGCAGGATTCCATCACAAGCTTCTCCATGAACGGATCACCCACTTGAACAGCAGTCCGTTTGGACTCGGATTCTTCTGTCAGCTCTACTGATGCAAAGGTAGCACCATGGATACCGTCACGGCCTGTTGGCGGTCCAACATAATACACCGGGTTGCCTACACCTTTAGCGACACCGCGCTGGATTTTGTCATGATCGATCAAACCTACACACATCGCGTTAACGAGTGGGTTACCGTCGTAGCTTTCGTCAAACATAACTTCACCAGCAACGGTTGGAATTCCGATACAGTTACCATAGCCAGCAATACCGGATACGACATGTTCAAACAAATACTTCACGCGGTCACTTTCCAGCTTGCCAAAACGCAGGGAATTCAGAAGTGCCACCGGTCTTGCACCCATGGAGAAAATATCACGGATAATGCCGCCCACACCTGTTGCCGCACCTTGGTAAGGCTCAACCGCGGAAGGATGGTTATGGCTTTCTATTTTGAATACAACGGCCTGATTATCACCGATATCCACGATCCCGGCACCTTCACCCGGTCCCATCAGGACACGCGGCCCACTGGTTGGGAAACGGCGCAGCAGCGGCTTGGAGTTTTTGTACGCGCAGTGCTCGGACCACATGACACTAAATACACCAATCTCCGTGTAGTTCGGCTTGCGCCCCATGAACTCACAGATCAGCTCATACTCGCTGTCAGACACGCCCATTTGTGCATAAAGTTTATGTTCTGCGACCTGTTCTGCCGTCGGTTCCTTAGCGGATAGCTGCTGCGTCATGCCGATCCCTCCATGCTTTCAAAATAGATGTAAACATACGTTTGCCGTCTTCCGAACCGAGCAGTGAGTCCACCGCGCGCTCTGGATGTGGCATCATGCCGACCACGTTTCCGCCCTCATTACAGATTCCCGCGATATCACCCAGGGAACCGTTCGGGTTGCTGCCATACGTAAAGACGATCTGGTTGTTTGCCTGCAAACTCGCCAGCGTCTCCTCGTCGCAATAATAGTTGCCTTCACCGTGAGCAATCGGAATAACAATCTCTTCCCCAGGTGCATAGTCACGCGTAAAAGGAGTATCTGCATTTGCTACTTTCAATACTGTATCGTGACAGCGGAATTTCAGCGACATGTTGCGGATCAATGCGCCCGGAAGCAATCCTGCTTCGGTCAAGATCTGGAATCCGTTACAAATGCCGAGAATATATTTACCTTGTTCAGCAGCTTTCGCTACCTCGTTCATTACAGGTGCAAAACGGGAAATCGCTCCGCAGCGCAGATAGTCACCATACGAGAAACCACCCGGAACAAGGATACAATCATAAGCCGATAGATCTGTAGCCGTGTGCCATACGTAATCAACCTCTTGTCCAATCGCATCTTCTACTGCCTTGTAACAGTCGATGTCGCAGTTGGAGCCAGGAAACACAAGAACTGCAAATTTCATGGGATTAACCCTCCAATTCGTAGCGGTAATCTTCAACAACGGTGTTGGCCAGCAGCTTCTCACACATGACTGTCAATCGTTTTTCCGCTTCCGCACGATCTGTTGTATCCAGAGTCAGTTCCATGACTTTACCGATCCGTACACTTTCCACTTCATTGAATCCCATTGAGTGCAGGGCACCTTGAACAGCTACTCCTTGTGGGTCGAGAACGCTTTGCTTAATAGTGACATAGACGGTTGCTTTAATCATGATCCTTATGTTCCTCCTCAGTAATGAACGGGATAAATGCTTTATGCTGTTAAAAAAGTGACTTTGGGAGCTCGCTCCGGGGCGGATTGTTCTTCCGGTCGCTGTTGTCCCCAGGTTTTTTGATTGTTTTGAACCGCTGTGCGGTCAAAACCCGGGGACAAAGGCGAACGCTTCGCTCCTTTAAGAACAATTCCGCCCCTCCGCTAGTCCATGCGACGTTTTTTTAAAGGCCTAAACCTTTTACGTTGCACGGTGTGTAATGGTCTAGCCTGACCATTACGTTAAAACAATAAATCGTCTTCAAGTTAGATTAGTAACTTCACTTTTTTTATATTGATAGACTTCCTGTTTAATAGAAGTCTTGGTTTAAATTGCCTCATCCCCCAGTTTGACACTGGCGGAGGGAAAGATTTGAGCTGTAGAAGCGAAAGCGTTCGCCTTTGCCCCCGGAATGTGTCCTTTTGAAAAAAGGATTCCAACCAAAACATTCCGGGGGCAACAGCGATCGAAAGCCAAACTTTCCCGTAGCCCGCTCAAACGTTAGCCTCCTCAAACTTTCCCGCAGCTCGCTCAAACTTACTTTTCCGTTAAGCGGTTATAAATATCGACGTATCTTGCGGTTGTTGCCTCCACAACCTCTTGTGGCAGCGGGTCAGGTTTACTGTTCTTGTCCCAATCACTACCTAACAGATAGGTGCGTACCGGCTCTTTATCCATGCTGTCGATCTCGATGTCGAGTGCGTAATTCTCTTTGGCCCAAAAGCGCGAAGCGTCCGGAGTAAATATCTCGTCAATCAGGATGACTTTGCCATCCACCATACCGAATTCGAATTTGCAGTCTGCGAGGATAATTCCGCGCTGATCACAATAGTCGCGAGCGAATTCATACAGACGTTGGCTTTTTTCCTGAAGCTCAATCGCCAGAGCATCTCCTACAAGTTCTTTCATTCGATCCATTGGAATGTCTTCATCGTGACCGACATCATTTTTGGCAGCCGGGGTGAAGATGGGAACATCGAGCTTGGCGTTTTTGCGAAGTCCATCCGGCAGCTTGATGCCGTTAACTTCTCCGCTTTTTTCATATTGTCTCCATCCGCCTCCCGTAATGTAGCCGCGCACCACACATTCAATATCAATGCGCTCGGCTTTGCGGGTCACCATGATGCGGTCTTTAAGCAGTGCAGGGTCGGTGATGATATCGCCCAGTTGGTTTACATCCGTATGCACCACGTGGTTGTCCATCATATCGCCTGTCAGTTCAAACCAGAAGCTGCTCAGTTTATTAAGCACATTGCCCTTCTCAGGAACGGCTGGGTCCAGCACGTAGTCAAACGCCGAAATGCGGTCCGTAACCACGATGAGAAAATGTTCACCCAGATCATACAACTCACGTACTTTTCCCTTATATAACAAAGGAGCTTTAACGAGATCTGCCGCAGTGGACAGCGCCATGGAGGCTCACCTTCTTTCAGGAGATGTAAAATATAAGTTCCATTTCCCTTATCACGCTAACCACTTCGAATGCAGAACAACCTTTCGATCGCTGTTATTCCCGGATTTTTTTGATTCCACTTTTCCAAAGTGAAAATCCGGGAATAAAGGCGAGCGCATCCGCTTCTCCAGGTTTTTTCTGCCTTCTTCGTTCCAAGCGCGATCACATAATCACCTATATTTAAGTAGTAATTAGTCGTTCAAACCGAGTTTTTTGAAGATGGTATCCACATGCTTCAGATGCCATGATGGGTTGAACGCATCTGCGATTTCCTCTTCGCTCAGTACCTCGGTGATTTCCGGTGTGGATCTCACGATATCCTGGAACTGGCGTTGTTCTTCCCATGCCTGCATCGCACGTGGTTGAACGGTATCATATGCCTGCTCGCGGCTGAAACCTTTGTCGATCAGCTTGGTCAACACTCGGCCGGAGAATGGCACGCCGAAGGTGCGCTCCATGTTGCGTTTCATATTTTCAGGGAATACCGTCAGGTTCTTCACGATATTACCGAAACGGTTAAGCATGTAGTTTAGCAGCATAGTTGCATCCGGCAGGATGATACGCTCTACGGAAGAGTGCGAGATATCACGCTCGTGCCACAGGGTCACGTTCTCGTATGCCGATACCATATGTCCACGAATGACGCGGGACAGACCGGAGATATTTTCACTGCCGATTGGGTTACGTTTGTGCGGCATTGCCGAAGATCCTTTTTGACCTTTCGCAAAAGCTTCTTCCACTTCACGGAATTCACTCTTTTGCAGCGCACGTACTTCTGTAGCGAACTTGTCCAGAGATGTTGCAATCAATGCCAGTGTAGCCATGTATTCTGCATGACGGTCACGTTGCAGCGTTTGAGTCGAGATTGGGGCAGGCTTCGTACCCAGCTTCTCACATACAAATTCTTCAACAAACGGATCAATGTTTGCGTATGTGCCGACTGCTCCAGAGATTTTGCCGTATTGCACATTGTCTGCTGCATGGCGGAAACGCTCCAGGTTCCGTTTCATTTCTTCATGCCATAGAGCCATTTTCAGACCAAACGTCGTTGGCTCCGCATGTACCCCATGTGTACGTCCCATCATTGGCGTGTGCTGATAAGTCAGCGCTTTTTCGCGTAAAATTTCGATGAAATTCACAATATCGCGTTCCAAGATTTCATTTGCCTGACGCAATACATATCCCAGAGCTGTATCAACGACATCCGTGGAAGTCAGACCGTAGTGCACCCATTTCCGCTCTGCACCCAGACTTTCAGATACCGTACGTGTAAAAGCAATAACGTCATGACGTGTTTCCTGTTCAATCTCGTAAATACGGTCGATGTCAAAAGAAGCGTTCTGACGAAGCAATGCTGCTTCTTCCTTAGGAATGACTCCAAGCTCCGCCCATGCTTCACATGCACAAATTTCAACTTCCAGCCATGACTTGAATTTATTTTCCTCCGTCCAGATGGCTCTCATTTCGGGTCTGCTATAACGTTCGATCATAAATTTGTATTCCTCCAAAGATTAGTTTGTTCAATCCATTGTAATCCTTCTTCGACATCCTGACAGAGCAGATTGACATGCCCCATCTTCCGTCCTGTCTTCGCTTCGGTTTTACCATATATATGAAGCTTGGGGATGACACCAAGTTCCATCGCATCCGCGTCATGCTGACCCGTTCTTGCAATGATTCCTTCCAGATGTTCTCCAAGCACATTGACCATAACAACCGGGCTTAATAATGAAGTATCTCCAAGCGGCAATCCGCAAACGGCACGGATATGCTGTTCGAATTGTGAAGTCGCACAGGCCTCCATTGTATAATGTCCCGAATTGTGCGGCCTTGGAGCCAGCTCATTCACATATAGTCTTCCATCCGCCGCAACGAACAGTTCTACTGCGAGCAAGCCCACCGCCTGCATTGATTGTGCCACGGCTGCTGCCAACTTCTGCGCTTCAATCTGAATATCGGTAGGGACTCTTGCCGGTACGATCGAAGTATGCAAAATGTTGTTCACATGAATGTTCTCGGCAGGGGGGAACGTCTTAATCTCCCCATTGGTACTCCGTGCAACAACAACTGAAATCTCGCAGTCAAACTTGATGAATTGCTCCAGCACCAGTTCCGCACCGGTAGCTGCGAGTTCTTCATAAGCAGCTACCGCCTGATTTACTTCTCGAATAACGCGTTGACCCTTGCCGTCATATCCACCAGTCACCGTCTTCAGTACACAAGGAACACCAAGCTCACTGACTGCCGCTTGCATCGTATCTTTACTTGTAATCTCACGATAAGGAGCAACGCGTACGCCCGCCGCTTCGATTGCACGTTTTTCGCGCAAACGATGCTGGGTTGTGTACAGCAGCGCACTTCCTTGCGGCACATAGGATTCCCGTTCCAGAAGAGAAGCAACATCGGCATCTACATTCTCGAACTCATAGGTAATTACGTCACACTGCCGGGCCAGTTCGAGCGCAGCCGCTACATCGTCATACCCTGCTTCAATCTGACGGGCAACTTGTCCACATGGAGCATCTGCAGCAGGATCCAGAGTAATAAATCGATAACCCATCGCTGTTCCGGCCAACGTCAGCATCCGTCCAAGCTGCCCACCCCCGAGAATACCAATGGTTGTTTTACCTGGGAGCATGACACGCTGTAATTGTCCCGCTGATCCGGATTGAACTCCCGTATGACTCATAGTTCATCACTACTTTCGAGCACTTCTTGTTTGATTCGCTCTCTACGGGCTTCACTGCGACGTTGGACATCCTGGTCAAAAGCACCGATGATCTGAGCCGCAAGCAATCCGGCATTCGTTGCACCTGCCTTGCCAATCGCTACGGTTGCGACGGGAATCCCACCAGGCATCTGCACAATGGACAGCAAGGAATCGAGACCGTTTAGCGCCTTGGATTGCACGGGCACTCCAATGACCGGAAGCATCGTTTTGGAAGCGACCATACCGGGCAGATGTGCCGCCCCACCCGCACCTGCAATGATAACCTTGAATCCGCGGTCAATCGCTTGCTCCGCGTATTCAAACATCAAATCTGGCGTGCGATGCGCGGATACGACCTTTTTTTCATACCCAATCTCTAGCTCGTCCAGCACCTCACAAGCATGCCTCATCGTTTCCCAATCCGACTTACTGCCCATAATTACAGCTACCTGCACTGACATGAATACATCCAACTCCCGTCTGAGCGTTTTGGTTTGACCCTGTTGCTTCTCGTTTAATTGTGAAATGAGAAAAATCCGCTACCCGCGAAAACATCACATTTTCTTCGGACACCGGACTCCAAGAAATACGTATCCCGCTTTTGGGCATGCCAAAGTGGGCTTGCTGTCCGCATCTGACTTCATGCGACTCTCAGCCGTATCTCCTCGTAGTCCGGAAATTTACGGTTCCCGGGTAGATACTTCCGGGCCCTATCCCCGGCGTTATACGAGCAAATATCTATTTCAACAAATGAATTCAATAATATTAAAGATTCCACATCTTTCGAACCTACTCGACCTTAATTATAACTGATCGACACATCTAACATTCTAACAATCCCCTACAGCTAATGTCAACTTAAAGACGAACATTTAACATATTGACAAATTTAATGTTCGGAAATTACCGATCATTTGGAGCAACTCCATCCCTTTTATTCCAAAAAAGAAAGCCGGCCCCTCTTCAACCCATCGAAGACAGCCGGCTCTTGCTCTTTCATGTGCACACACATTCTATAATTATTTCACAATTAGTACCGGAACCTGTGCATGCTGCACCACGTTGTGACTGACACTGCCCAAGACAAATTCCCGGATTCCACCAAGACCACGGCTACCAATAATGATGATGTCCGATCCGTTCTCTTTGGCGTAATCGAGAAGGACCTCGGCAGCAGCCCCCTGGATCAGATCCACATTCGCTGTGACACCAGCAGCTTGAATCCGCTCTTTCGCCTCATCTGTCGTTTGCACCGCCAGATTATAGTAATCATTATTCAAAGAAGGCGGCAATGGTGCCAATCCTTCCCCGATGAATACACGCGGAAAGTCAAAGGCATGAATAACATCCAGTACAGCGCCCGGAGAAACTTTGGCTAACTCAATCGCACGATCAAGTGCTTTATTTGAAGCTTTGGAACCATCATAGGCCACTAATATTTTGGAGAATAACATGTAAATCCCTTCCCTTCCTTTATATGTAGAACAGTCGAAGCCAGCTTCGGTCTAACATAAATTACAAGAACCATGTAACTCCTTAAACGCACCAGGACCAAAACGAATCAATCATACGAAACAATTTACATAATTATAATAACTTATTCATAAAGCGAGCAAAATAGCATCCATATTTATCGCGCCATATTATTGCAGAAAATAACCGTAGATAACCGCATTGAGAAATAACAACAACGGGATGCCGATTGTGAAGCTGGGATGTTTGGTCTTGTGACGTTTACGATACATGGCAACCCATACTCCCAACGCCCCTCCAATAAAGGCCAGCAGAAACAGCGTTCGTTCAGGTGTACGGTCTCGACGTCGTTGTGCACGTTTCTTGTCATCTGACATCACCAGATAACCAACTACATTAATAAATAAAAACCAAAGTATCAATCCGGTTTGCATAGCGTTTTAGCGGTCCCCCTATCCCGGGACATCTCCCTATATCTCCATTATAGACCTCCAGAGAGACATGTTCAACGCAAGGGTAGGGACCGCGTATCATTTCAGAAGGAAACAAACATGCATCCCGAACCTAGGACTCCTGTTTTGGAATACCATTCAGATTGGGTGCTCTTTTGGCTGCTTTCTCCGGGCGTACAGCGATATGCTCTTCCCGGATGCTATCATTGTTTTGCTGGTTGTGAATTTTCTCTGGCTTGTTATGCGGCATCTGCGTATCACCTCCTAGGCTTACGTTGCCTGAAAAAGGAGGTTCTTATACGGCACATTGTTCCTGAACAGGCAATTCACATTCAGCGAACAACCCACATGAAGCAGGTAATCCATGGGATCTCTTCACTTAAAATCAAGAACCGTCTATTCCCCTTTTTTCTCCATGGCCGCCTTCAGCAGATCCCCCAGATTGGAGCCAATCGATTCCTGCTTGGCATACTGCTTAACCAGCTTTTGCTGATCACGTTTGTTCACATGCTGTTTGTCTTTATCCAACGTTTCTGTGATGCCGCAAGGCAAACATTGCACGTACAAACCTGCTTTACCCTCTTTAATTTCCATCTTTTTGTGACATTGTGCGCAGCGACGATTGGACAGTCTTTTCTCTGCCGAACGACGATATCCACAATCCTCTGTAGGACAAACAAGAAATTTCCCGCGTTTACCCTTCTTCTCCAACAAACGGGCATTACAATCCGGGCAGTGACTATTAGACACATTATGCGGCTTATACTCGGCTTTACTACCTTTTACGGTGGATACAAGCTCTTTCGCCATCGAACGGATGCTATCCAGGAAAGGCTCTGGTTTCCCTTGTCCACGAGCGATCCGTTCCAGTTCAGCTTCCCAGCGGGCTGTTAATTCAGGTGAACGAAGCTGCGGAGCCGCCAGTTCAATCAGCTGTTTCCCTTTTCCCGTAGGATGCATGCTATTGCCTTGACGATCGATTGTGTCAGAACTGACCAGTTTCTCAATTATGTCCGCGCGTGTAGCCGGAGTGCCCAGTCCATGCTTCTCCATTTGGGAAAGCAAAGCTGCTTCGGTGTACCGTTTGGGCGGCATCGTCCGTCCACTTTTGATATGACAACGTTGAACCGTCACGGGTTGTCCTTGCTGCACGTCTGGCAAAAGCGCACGTTCATGGTCTGAAGAATCGTCAGTCCGATCATCATCCTCATCGCTATACTCTCCGCCGTAAACTTCGCGCCAACCACTTTCTTTTACCGTTGTTCCTTTTACATAAAATGAATCATTCCCCACCTGAACGGTGATCGCGACAGAATCGTACTTCGCAGCCGGATAGAACAAGCTGATGAATCGTCGAACGATCAGATCGTATAGCTTACGTTCCTCTGGATTCAACTGATTGAGGAGAACCGTCTGTTCTGTTGGAATGATCGCGTGGTGATCGGTTACCTTGCTGTCGTCCACAATACGTTTGGTGATATTCAGATTTTTACGCAGCAAAGGACGGGCCAGAGACGCATAAGGTCCGATAGCAACACTATCCAACCGTTCTTTCAACGTTCCTGTCATATCTGAAGTCAGATAACGGCTATCTGTACGTGGATACGTTACCAGCTTGTGCTGCTCATACAGGCGTTGCAGAACATTGGACGTTTGCTTCGCGGAAAAACCGTATTTCCGGTTGGCATCCCGTTGTAATTCCGTCAGATCATAAGCCAGCGGATGCGGCTCAACCTTTTCACTTTTTTTCACTTGGGCAATCGTACCCTTGCGACCCTCTATCCGTTTCTTCAATGCCTGTGTCTCTTGCGGATCAAAGATGCGTGAATCACCGCCTGCAGCCCGCCACACTGCCTGAAAACCTCCAACATCAGCCGTTAACGTCTCGTACTCCTGCGAGCGAAAGCCGTTGATCTCATTTTCCCTGTCCATAATCATGCCGAGGGTAGGGGTCTGTACTCGTCCAGCTGACAATTGCGCATTAAATCGAACCGTCAGTGCCCGAGTCACGTTAAGTCCGATCATCCAATCTGCTTCTGCCCGGCAACGGGCCGATTCATAAAGTCGATCAAATTGGCTGCCTGGCTTCAGCGCTGCAAATCCATCCTTGATAGCCTTGTCCGTCTGGGATGATATCCACAGTCGCTTGAAAGGTTTCTTCCACTGGGCCATCTGCATAATCCAACGGGCCAGCAGCTCTCCTTCTCGCGCCGCATCCGTAGCAATAACCAGTTCGCCAACATCCTGACGTTTCATCAGCTGTGCAACCGCTTTGTATTGATGGTTTGTCTCTTTGAGCACCTTCAGCTTGGTACGTTCCGGCAGAATCGGCAGATCCTCCAAATTCCAAGTTGCATACTTTTTGTCATAATCCTCCGGCTCAGCCAACCCAACAAGATGTCCAAGTGCCCAGGTTACGATATATTTCGGGCCTTCCATATAACTTTTATGTTTATCACGCGCACCCATCACTCTGGCAATTTCGCGTGCCACAGATGGTTTTTCTGCGAGTACCAATGTTTTCACTCAATCTCTTCCTTTCTTAATGAAACCTACGACTCTCTTGCTTCTATCGTTGATTATGTTCATTCTTCTACTTCTATCCTTTTATTATATCATTTCAGAGTATTGGTTTGCTTTGGCTTCCAAAAACGAATTGTTTCATGAATTAACATTTAACCATCAACTTATGTAAGATTACTTTACACAATATCCTTCGACAAAGTTTCTTCCGCGAATGAAATGAGGAGAATCTGGAAGCATGTATCACGTATGTACTGGATGTATACGTTTTTTTGGATATATATGAGTGTTGTAAGAATACCTTACATCTATTTAGAATGTGACAAAAGCAACTATATCAGATTCGCTAACACACATCATTGATACACAGGAAGGGAGCGTGGATGCATGACTTATCATGGATCTGTATTGAAAAAAAGTGGGGCATTGTTATTGGCAGGGGCTGTTATCGCCACAACATGGGGAGGAACTGTACCATTGGCGTCAGCCGCAGCGGCAACGCCTTCAAGCAAAACTACGGTTGCAGCCGTAACAGCTGGTAAGGCTCCTGTCACTGCAACGGCATTTGTTCAAGCCATGGAAGAAGCGGCTACACTTGCAGGTGTTCCTTTTTCCATGGACAAGCTTTCTGGTACAACAGTACAGCGTAAAGACGCTGCGGTAGTCCTGCAAACATGGCTGAAGTTGGAGTCTGCTGCGGAATCCTTCAAGGATGTCCCGGATCAGGCAAGCTTTGCCGGTGCCATTGGTGCTCTGAACACCGCCGGATTGATGAAAGGATACACGGACTCTCTCTTCCTTCCTAATGCAGTACTTTCACAAAATGATGTGGCCATTCTGAAAGACCGCATTTATAACTACATAAAACCATTTGTTCTGGAGGAAGCAACGATCACGGATCTCCAGGCCGCCATGACGCAAGGAAAGCTGACATCCAAAGAACTCGTACAGAAGTATCTGGATCGCATTGAAAAATACGATGATCAGGGTGTGAGCATTAACGCAGTCCTGACGCTGAACCCGGATGCTCTCAAAATCGCTGAAACTTTGGACGAAGAGCGTGCAGCTCAAGGCCCTCGTGGACCTTTGCACGGTATTCCGGTACTGGTCAAAGATAACTTTGACACAAATGATATGCCTACAACCGCAGGCTGTATCTGTCTGAAGGATTCTGTTCCTGCTCATGATGCTGAGCAAGTGAAGAAGCTAAAAGCAGCAGGGGCCATTATTTTAGGAAAAACTAATCTGCATGAATTCGCATTCGGCATTACTACCTCCAGCTCCCTGGGCGGACAAACACTGAACCCTTATGCGCTGGATCACTATCCAGGCGGATCTAGTGGTGGAACAGGTGCTGCTATTGCCTCAAACTTCGCAGCTGCAGGCTTGGGCACAGACACGGGCGGATCGATCCGCATCCCATCCAGCTTCAACAGCCTCGTGGGTATTCGTCCAACGATCGGACTGTCCAGCCGTGAAGGGATTATCCCTCTCGCATTAACACAGGATGTCGGCGGCCCGATGGCTCGTACCGTGAGTGATGCCGCCATTATGCTGGACGCTACAGCTGGCTATGACAAAAACGACGTGGCTACAGCCTATGCCGTAGGCAAAATCCCTTCAAGCTATACAGATTTCCTGGATGTAAACGGACTGAAGGGTGCACGGATCGGTGTGGCCACCGAGCTCATTCCAAGTACCAAAGCCGAGGAAAAAGCCGTTGCTGACGTGATTAACAACGCGGTATTAGAACTCCAATCGTTGGGAGCTACCGCAGTTCCAATCAGCATCCCCAATCTGGCGGAAATCAATAAATATCCAAGCTTAAGCGGATATGAATTCAAATTCCAACTGAATGACTATCTTGATTCTCTGGGAGAAGATGCTCCATATCACAGCCTGTCGGAGATTATCGCTTCCGGACAGTTCGACAAATCACAGGAACAATCCATGAAGACGCGTGATGCAAGAGAAACACTGGAGACAACCGAGTACAAAGATATTGTACTGAAACGTACCCAAGTTACACGTGAGTCCTTGTTGAAGGTCATGGCAGACAACAACCTGGATGCCATCATCTATCCTACTTCTACGCAAGCCGCTGGTGTTATTGGCGAAGGCCAGAACTCTGGTGGTAACAACCGACTCAGTCCATTCTCCGGCTTCCCAGCCATCACGGTTCCTGCCGGTTTCACTACCGACGGTTTGCCTGTAGGCATGGAATTCCTGGGACGTGCCTTTGACGAAGGAACCCTGATTAAGCTGGCGTACAGCTACGAGCAAGGAACTCATCATCGCCAAGCACCTAAGCTCACGCCATAAACCTTTAATGAGGTTAATTAAGCTGTGGATCAAAATAACCCTACCTTGCTTACTGTAATCATATTATATATCTAACTTTATGCGGGTTATCAGGGATTCCTCTTGCAAAGCTAATCACTTTCGAATTGCAACAGCATATTGAATGTAATCAATCTGCACACATTAAAAGTACACCCCTTTCATGAGTTCATGAAAGGGGTGTACTTTTTGGGATGGTATCTCAGTTTAAGAAGGATAACTTTATATTCAAACGTTTAAATGGTATCCGGTACGCCCCATCTTAGCACCAGACCGGCGTAAGTCAGGCCACCCCCAAAACCAAAGAGGGCCACCTGCTGCCCATGCTTTAATTTTCCTTCGTCTACTGCAAGCTGTAAAGCAAGAGGAATCGAAGCCGCCGAGGTATTTCCCCTATACTCCACACTTGTTAAAGTACGTTCCAACGAAATAGGACCACGCTCACATACCGCTTCAATCATTCTTAGATTCGCACTATGCGGAACAAACCAATCAATCTGTTCCGGTTTAAGCTCAGCTTTGGCTATAAGATTACCTAACTGTTCAGGAATCGTTCTTACAGCCCATTTATAGATCTCTCTGCCATTCTGCACAAGGCATCCCTCACCCTGCAGAGGTACGCCATTCATCTCCGAAGACAGACCACTCTTATAGAGATGAATACCTCCTTCTCCACTCGTCCCTGAGATCGCTGCTATAAAATCGCCTTTTCCGGCAGCTCTCTCTACCAAAAATGCTCCTGCCCCGTCTCCAAACAATACACATGTCGTACGATCTGTGTAATCGGTAATCTTGGACAACGTCTCCGCTCCAATAACCAGCACTTTATGATACATGCCACTGGTTACCAGGCTGTCAGCCAGCTGCAATCCATACGTAAACCCTGCACAAGCCGCATTCAAATCAAGCACTCCCGTATGTGGAATGTTAAGATTCGCCTGTACTCTGGATGCTGTGCTGGGAAATGCATATTCAGGTGTGCTGGTAGCAACCAAAATCATATCCACATCTTCTACGCTAACATTATAACGATGCATCATATCTTCTACAGCCTTCGTAGCCAGATCAGACACAAACTGATCAGCAGCTGCAATGCGCCGTTCTCTCATCCCTGTACGCTGTACAATCCATTCATCACTCGTATCGACCAACTTCTCCAAATCAGCATTACTTAATATTCGATCCGGTACATACGTACCCATTGCCGTAATGGTTGCCATTGATTGATTCATACCGGTAATCACCTCGTTTGTTTTTTATCATTATAGCACTAAGTATTAGTACTTGGTACTAATTTTAAAAATATTTATTATAACTCAAACGATCGCATGCAGTTTTGATGAAGAATTATGGATATCTCCTGTTTAACATGAAGAATGCCTTAATTAAAATCGTTCTCTATAGACAGTCTAGTCCTACAGGAGGAAAATAAACAAATCGCCTACATTATTAAAGAATAGAGATGATGCTACGTTGAAGAAAGAACTAAATATCCTTGCCATTTCCGGAAGTCTGCGCAACCAGTCCTCTAATACGTTACTAATGCATGCCATGATTAAGCTGGCTCCTCCTAACCTTAAGTTTCAAGTATATGAAGGATTAAACGATCTACCGCATTTTAACCCTGACCTCGATGTCGAGGAAGGTCCTTTATCCGTGCAAAATTGGAGATCCCAACTGAGGCATTCGGACGGAGTTCTGATCTGCACACCGGAGTATGGAAACGGAGTTCCTGGGGCCTTAAAAAACGCATTAGATTGGATCGTTTCTTCTGGAGAATGGCTCGATAAACCCACCGTTGCCATCGCTGCTTCTCCAAGCCCCATGGGTGGTGACAAAGCCCATGCTTCACTATTGCTGACGTTAAACATGATTAATGCACAAATCTTACATGATGCCTCCCTAACCATTCCTCATATTACAATGAAAATGAACAAACAAGGAATCATCATTGATTCAGAGACCCAGCATGCACTGGAGAGTTCCCTTTTACGACTAGAGAATGCATGCAACCAATGAATGAATACACAAAACAGAGGATGTTTCATTAAACTGAGTATAAAGGAATGAACATTCTTAAAGAGATTTAACACACTCAGATCAATTGAAGTAAAAAAACAGCCCTGGCTATTCACCGGGCTGTTAAGGTATATATTAGATACTTCGTTTCAAACAAGTTTCCTTCTTTAAAAACAAATAAAAACCACCACCGAATAACATCGGCAGTGGTTCTTTGCTTGGCGGCGTCCTACTCTCCCAGGACCCTGCGGTCCAAGTACCATCGGCGCTAGAGGGCTTAACGGTCGTGTT
>NZ_JASOYM010000027.1:0-30278 GCF_030226665.1 Paenibacillus sp. UMB7766-LJ446 | reverse complement strand
GATGTAGCTCAGCTTGGTAGAGCACCTGGTTTGGGACCAGGGGGTCGCATGTTCAAATCGTGTCATCCCGATTTTTACATGCGGGTGTAGTTCAATGGTAGAACTTTAGCCTTCCAAGCTAATAGCGTGGGTTCGATTCCCATCACCCGCTTTTATAGTAAAACCAAAAGAGAGATGGTTCTTGCCATCTCTCTTTTGGTTTTTTTTACGTTTCCATCTGTACCTGGACACTCTTTCCACTGCTAACAAACATAATCTCAATAGTACCATTATGATTACGGAAGTATAGAGATATGAGATTATCAGATCTCCTCATTAACAACGATAGGATAGTGCACAGAAATATATTCAGAAAGTAGGGTTTAATTTTTATTTATTTAAAATGCTTACAAAAATATCTTGCCTAATCCTTCAGCCTGTAATACTATATCAATTAAGCGCTTAACCTTTAGGGGTAAAGTGCTTAAACTTAACGTAGATTAAGCGCTTAACCCGTAAAGGGAAGGGAGATGTCAATCCATGACAACAATTAGACTGACGATGGCTCAGGCACTGCTCCGATACCTGGATCAGCAATATATTTCGGTTGATGGGGTGGAAACGAAGTTTGTGAAGGGTGTCATTGGCATTTTTGGACACGGCAACGTAACGGGGATTGGAGAGGCACTGGAGCGCAGTTCTGGAAGTCTGACGTATACGCAGGGGAAAAATGAACAAGGCATGGTACATACGGCAGCGGCCTATGCCAAGCAGAAGAACCGTAGACAGATTTATGTCTGCACGACATCCATCGGCCCAGGTGCACTGAACATGATTACCGCAGCGGCAACCGCAACGGTCAATCGGATTCCTGTTTTATTGCTTCCGGGGGATAACTTTGCCACGCGTGAACCAGATCCTGTGCTGCAACAGCTGGAGGTCAGTGGCGATTATACCATTTCAGCTACTGATTCGTTCAAAGCGGTCAGCAAATACTGGGATCGCATCGTGCGTCCCGAACAGCTGATGATAGCCGCCACGCAGGCGATGCGCGTGCTGACGGACCCGGCGGAGACGGGCGCAGTAACGCTGGCGCTGCCGCAGGATGTGCAGGCAGAGGCGTACGATTACCCTGTAACGTTCTTCGCCCGCAAGGTGCATTACCTGGACCGTCGTCCTCCGGTCCAGGCGGCTATTGAACGGGCAGCGCAGCAGATTGCCCGTGGCAGGAAGCCGCTGATCATTGCTGGCGGCGGCGTGTTGTATGCCGAGGCGTCCGCGCAGCTGTCTGAATTCGCCGAGGCATTTGGCATTCCGGTTTCCGAGACGCAGGCTGGCAAGAGTGCCTTGCCGTGGGACCACCCACTTAATGTGGGAGCCATCGGCGTAACCGGCTCGCTGGCTGCCAACAGGCTTGCCAGGGAAGCAGATGTGGTAATCGGCGTCGGTACCCGTTTCTCGGATTTTACGACGGCGTCCCGATCTGCTTTTCAACATCCTGATGCGGCTTTCATTAATATTAACCTGAACGGCATGGATGCCGCCAAACTGGGCGGGGAAGCGATTTTGGCTGATGCACGGGAAGGTCTGCAAGCGTTGCAAACGGCTTTACAGAAACAGCAATACCGCAGCGGTTACGGAACATCCGAGATCGCCGAACTGCGGGATGAATGGAACAGCGAAGTGGATCGGCTTTATGGACTGCAGCACGAGGCTGGGCTGGCCCAGACCACTGCGGTCGGTGTCATTAACCGGACCATTGATCCTTCTTCTGTCATCGTGTGTGCTGCGGGAAGTTTACCCGGAGATTTGCACCGTCTGTGGCGTGCATCTGCACCAAAAACATACCACATGGAGTATGGCTTCTCCTGTATGGGCTATGAGGTAAGCGGGGCATTCGGAGCAGCTCTTGCCGAGCCTGAGCGGGAAGTGTATGCCATGGTGGGTGACGGCAGTTACCTGATGCTGCATTCTGAACTGGTGACGAGCTTGCAGGAACAGAAGAAGATGACCATTTTGCTATTTAATAATAACGGATTCCAGTGTATTCACAATTTGCAGCGGGAGCACGGAAGTGACGGGTTTGGCAATGAGTTCCGCTATCGGGAATCGGAGAGCGGACAACTGACTGGGGATTACATGCCTATCGATTTTGCAGCTCATGCCCGCAGCCTTGGAGCCAAAGCCTATAAGGCAGAGACGACAGAACAATTGGAGCAGGCGTTAAGAGATGCACGGAATGAGACCGTAACTACATTGATTGAAATTCCGGTCGTTCCCGGAACCAATGCAGGCGGATATGAGTCGTGGTGGAATGTGGGTGTGCCAGAAGTATCTACGGAAGAAAAAGTGGTTCATGCTCACCACGCGATGCAGGCAAATCGTGCCAGAACTAAACTCATTTAATTACTCATGCATGTGCATTAGTCCAAAAGTATCTTCTAACCAGCATGATATAGATGGGTATGCCTCACTCGTATATCCGTTGTATGGATCAGGTTGCTTTTTCCTCTAAACATCTTGCACCCAGGAGTGAGTTGATTCGAAATTATGCAAAATGCATCGTTCAGCACTCTGCACTGAATAATGCGAGAAATGTTGAATCATAAAAGGAGACGTGGAGCCATGAACAAGCTGCCATTTCAGCTCGGGATTCATCCGATCAACTGGGTCGGAGAGGATGTGAAGGAGCATGGTGATGCAACAACGTGTGAACAGATTCTGGATGATATTCAGCGGCTCGGACTGACAGGTACGGAGATGGGACGGAAATATCCCACGGATCCAGTCATATTGCGGGAGGAGCTAAACAAGCGCAGCATACGCCTCGTTTCCCAGTGGAAATCGGTTTTGTTCTCCGACGCGGCATATCGTCAGTCTGAGCTGGACAGCTACCGAAGACACGCAGAATTTCTGCAATCGATGGGCAGCACGGTGATTAGCACGGCGGAGGTAGGCGGCTCGCTGCATTTTGATCCAAGGCGGACACCACATGAAAAAGAAGTGCTGAGACTCAGTGAATCGGAATGGCACATCCTTGCTGAGGGGCTAAACAAAGCGGGGGCCATCGCTCGTGAGCACGGGTTGAAACTGACGTATCATCACCATGGAGGCACTGTTGTGGAGAAGCCAGAAGAGATCGATAAACTGATGGAGTTGACCGACCCATCTCTTGTTTATTTGCTCTATGACACAGGCCATGCCTTCTACGGTGGAGCAGATCCCCTGACGCTCTTGCGCAAGCATTATGACCGGATTGCCTATATCCACCTGAAGGATATCCGTCATCAAGTGCTGGACGAAGCAAGGGCAGAACAGTCTGATTTTGTGGGTTGCATCCGTAAAGGGGTATTCACGGTTCCCGGAGATGGTTGTATTGATTTTGCGCCTATTCTGCAGGAATTGATCACCCGAGGGTACGATGGCTGGGCGATGCTTGAAGGGGAACAAGACCCTGCAATTCATAATCCATATGAGTATGCGCGGAGATCTTTGCAATATATGGAGTCCCTATACCAACACAGCTGATAAAGTCATGGCAATCGGGAGAGAGCCATACCATGAGGTAAACCGGATGATGAGTATGTAAGTTTGATGATTTTTCTAACAACATTACAGAGACAAAACTTAAAACTTTAAACTTCGCAATTCTAAATAAGTTATCCATATAAACGTGCAAAATCCCATCACAGAAAGGGGTTCAAATGCAATGACCTACGTATCCTTTCCTGGTTCCAGGAAGATGGATTTCACCGCGATTGGCCGTCTGTGCATCGACTTGAATGCCAACGAGATCAATCGCCCGATGGAAGAGACAATGACCTTTACGAAATATGTGGGCGGCTCTCCGGCCAATATTACGATTGGCATGTCCAGACTCGGCATGGAAACGGCGTTTATCGGCAAAATCGCAAATGACCAGATGGGTCGATTCATCCACAGCTATCTGGAGCGGAACGGGATCGATACGTCAAATGTGGTAACAGATGATACCGGAGCGGTGACAGGGCTTGCTTTTACCGAGATCAAAAGCCCAACTGACTGCAGCATTCTGATGTATCGCGACAATGTAGCTGATCTGCTATTGCAATCGAGAGAGGTGCAGGAACAGCTGATTGCCGACTCCAAAGTGCTGCTGATCTCAGGTACAGCCCTCGCCCAAAGTCCATCGCGTGAAGCGGTATTCCAGGCGCTGACGTATGCGAAAAAGCATGGCACAGTCATTGTGTTTGATCTGGACTATCGTCCATACACATGGACATCAGCAGAAGAGACAGCGGTTTATTATAACCTCGCAGCCGAGAAATGCGATATCATCCTGGGCACACGTGAAGAGTTCGACATGATGGAGACGTTTGACCATAATCCAGACCATAGCGATCAGGTGACCGCGCAAAAATGGTTCGACTTTTCAGCTAAAATTGTGGTCATCAAACATGGCAAGGAAGGCTCCATTGCCTATACAGGTGAAGGGCTATCTCATCAAGCGGACAGCTACCCTGCGCGTGTGGTGAAAACGTTTGGTGCAGGTGATTCCTACGCGGCGGGCTTCCTGTATGGGTTGATGCAGGGGTGGACGATTGAACGCAGCATGGCGTTTGGCAGTGCGGCAGCAAGTATCGTGATCTCCAGCCATAGCTGCTCGGATGCGATGCCAACGGTGGAACAAGTGAATGACTATATTGAACGATGCAATCGGGGCGAAATTACGGTGTCCTGAAGCGTGTTGAAGTACTTGGAGTACATGGAGTAATTTGAGGCAACGCACATATAAGCGAAGGGAGACAGGGCTATGGGAAAAGGGATTTCGGAAGCGTCAGCAACAGCGACAATGGTTCAAAACTGGATCGGGGGTGCCTGGGTGACCCCGGCGGCAACCCGTACGGAGCTGGTCGTAAATCCGGCTACGGAAGAGGTCATTGCACACGTACCGCTGTCTGAACAGGCGGACGTGGATTTGGCCGTCCAGACGGCACGGGAGGCATTCCCGTCCTGGAGCGGTACACCGGTTCCCCGCCGTGCGCGGATTCTGTTCCGCTACCAGCAGCTGCTGGTAGAGCACTGGGAAGAACTCGCTCGGCTGGTCACGCTGGAGAATGGTAAAAGCTATGCGGAAGCCTACGGCGAAGTACAGCGCGGCATTGAATGCGTCGAATTTGCGGCAGGTGCCCCGAACCTGATGATGGGCAAACAGCTGCCCGACATCGCCACCGGGCTGGAGTCAGGCATGTACCGGTACCCAATCGGTGTTATTGGGGGAATAACCCCCTTCAACTTCCCGATGATGGTACCGTGCTGGATGTTCCCGCTGGCGATTGCGTGCGGTAACACCTTTGTCCTGAAGCCGTCCGAGCGCACACCGCTGCTGGCAGGCCGCCTGGCTGAGCTGTTCAAGGAAGCAGGGCTTCCGGACGGCGTGCTCAATATCGTTCACGGTGCGCATGACGTCGTGAACGGGCTGCTTGAACACAAGCATGTTCAAGCGATCTCTTTTGTCGGCTCACAGCCTGTCGCTGAATACGTCTACACCACCGCCTCCGCACATGGCAAACGGGTGCAGGCGCTCGCCGGTGCCAAAAACCACTCGATCGTTATGCCGGATGCCGATCTCGACCTGACAGTGAAGGAAATCACCAGCGCAGCCTTCGGTTCCGCCGGAGAACGCTGTATGGCTTGCTCCGTTGTTGTCGCCGTGGGTGATGTTGCTGACACGCTGGTACAAAAGCTGGTGGAAGCGGCAGATCGCATCACGATTGGTAACGGTATGGATGAAGGGGTGTTCCTAGGTCCTGTGATTCGTGGTCCACATAAGGAACGTACACTCAGCTACATTGAATCCGGAGAACAGGAAGGTGCTGCTCTGATCCGGGATGGTCGTAAAGATGAGGCGACAGGCAAGTCCGGTTATTTTGTTGGTCCGACGGTATTTGATGAGGTGCAGAGCACCATGAAGATCTGGAAGGACGAGATATTTGCACCAGTGCTCTCGGTGTCGAGGGTAGCTAAGCTGGAGGAAGCTGTGGAACTGGCGAACATTTCCGACTTTGCCAACGGGGCGTGTCTGTTCACCCGCAGCGGAGCGAGCATGCGTCAATTCCGTGAAACCATTGATGCGGGCATGTTGGGTATTAACCTGGGCGTACCAGCGCCAATGGCATTTTTCCCTTTTTCCGGCTGGAAGAAATCCTTCTACGGTGATTTGCATGCCAATGGCACGGATGGCGTTGAATTTTATACTCGCAAAAAGATGGTCACTGCCCGCTGGTAGTCACTCAGGACATAGGGCATACCCTGGCCAAGGGAAGAACGTTGAGTCCACATGGACACATACAGGGAGGATAACGGAATGGGCAAGGATAAAGTGAGAATTGGCATCATCGGCGCTGGGCGCATTGGTAAAATTCATGCAGATAATCTCCTGCGCAACCCACATGCCGAGATTGTGGGGATCAGTGATTTGTTTGCAGGACCCGAACTGGAGACGTGGGCTTCCAGCCGCGGCATTCCGGTGGTAACGACAGATAGCAGCCAGCTGATCGCCACGCCAAATGTGGATGCAGTGCTGATCTGTTCCTCAACAGATACGCATGTGCCACTGATTGAACAGGCAGCCCAGGCGGGTAAACATATTTTTTGCGAGAAGCCGGTTAGTATGGATCTTCATCAAACTCAGGCAGCTGTTGCAGCCGTGCAAAAGGCCGGGGTAAAGCTGCAAATCGGATTCAATCGTCGCTTCGACCATAACTTCAAACGTGTACGTTCACATGTGCAGGACGGAACAATTGGGGAACCGCATATTATCAAAATTACTTCTCGTGACCCGAGTCCACCGCCAGCGGAGTACATTCGGGTGTCTGGCGGGATTTTCATGGATATGATGATTCATGATTTCGATATGGCCCGGTATCTGTCCGGGAGTGAAGTAGAGGAAGTTTATGCACAGGGTAATGTGCTGATCAATCCTGTTTTTGCAGAATACGGTGATGTGGATACGGCCATTGTGACAATGAGTTTTGAAAATGGAGCAATTGGTGTTATTGATAATAGCCGCCAGGCGGTATATGGATATGATCAGCGTGTTGAGGTATTTGGCTCATTGGGCAGCGCCGCAGCTGCGAACGATCATCCGAATACGGCAGAAATTAGTACAGCGACCGGACTGATGCGAGACAAGCCGCTGCACTTTTTTCTGGAACGATACAATGAAGCGTATGTACAGGAGACGGCTCTTTTCATCGACGCGATCCGGAACGATACACCTGTCATCGTGAACGGGAATGATGCAGTTCAGGCAGAACGTGTCGCGCTCGCGGCGCGCATGTCCATGGAGCAAGGCAGACCCGTGAAGCTGCGGGAAGTCCCGGGAATGTCGGTGGAATCGCAGACGGTTGCTCCGTAGGTAGGGCCATTTTCATAACAAGTGCATTTCATCTAATAGACAGCCATAAAAATTAAGGATAAATACCGGAAGGAGTGAAAGAAAGCATGTCAGAACGTGTAGTAAAACCTGTGTCGAATCCGAAAGCAGACGGAACGTTATTGACGGTCACACCAGAGTCTGCGGGCTGGCAATATGTTGGGTTTCAGGTCGTACAGCTTGCGGAAGGACAGACTCTAACTCGTGAGAGCGGGGATCAGGAACTCTGTATTGTGCTTCTCAGCGGTTTGGCGAATGTAAGTACTCGTGAATACACGTGGGAGAATATCGGCAAAAGAATGAGCGTCTTCGAGAAAATTCCTCCGTATTCGATTTACGTATCCAGTTCAGATCGAGTGGAGTTAACAGCTCGTACCGCATTGGAGATTGCGATATGCGCGGCACCAGGTAAAGGCACGTATCCAGCTCGTCTGATTGCTCCCGAAGATGTGGGTGTTGAGACACGAGGTTATGGCAACTTGGAACGACAGATTCACAACATTTTGCCTGAACAAAAAGAAGCAGACAGTCTGCTCGTCGTTGAGGTGTTCACGCCAGATGGACATTGGTCGAGCTATCCTCCGCATAAACATGATCGGGACGCCCTACCTGACGAATCCTTGCTGGAAGAGACGTATTATTTCCGAGTACAGCCAGAGCAGGGGTTTGCCATTCAGCGTATCTACACAGATGATCGCGCTGTGGATGAGACGCTTGCAGTGAACAACGGGGAAGTTGTGCTTGTCCCGTGTGGATACCATCCGGTAGGTGCTCCTCCGGGATACGAGGTCTACTATCTGAATGTGATGGCAGGACCAACCCGGACCTGGAAGTTTCACAACGACCCGGACCATGATTGGCTAATGAATAAAAAGTAATGCAGGTAGATGGCATACTCCTATATTTTATCCTTCAAGTGAGCCAGATTATCCGATTCCATTATTCGTTATCCAGGAAGTAATCCAGGTTTGGTTCATAATTTGCTTTGGTTTCAAGTTGCGTATGCGGACTTCCCCCTGCATAATGAGAAGAAAACGATTACCTATATATAAGGAAATTTATATATAGCACAAATGGGGAAATAACAATGAAAGCAACCATATATGATATAGCACGCGAGGCGGGTGTATCCATTGCAACCGTCTCACAGGTTATTAACGGCAAAGGGAAAATTAGCGAGAAGCGGCGCGCCGAGATTATGGAGATCATGGAGCGTCTTCACTATCAGCCGAGCGCGATCGCCGCGGCACTTACAGGTAAGCAGACATACACGCTCGGACTGCTCGTGCCCGATATCTCCAATCCGTATTTTGCCGAGCTGGCCAGAGCGGTAGAGGATCGCAGTCGGCAGTTGGGTTATAGCGTCGTGATTTGCAGCACAGACAATAAGGACGAGCGCGTAGAGCGGTATCTGAATCTGCTTCAGCAAAAAAGGGTCGACGGCATGATGATCGGAACGGGTATTGATAACGCCGAAATTCTGTCCCCACTTCTGCAACAGTCCATACCTGTTGCTCTAATTGCCCGTCATATGCCGTCGTTATCGGTGCATACCGTTGCCATCGATGATAGGCTTGGCGGTGCTTTGGCAGCGCAGCATCTGCTTGAATTGGGTCATACCCACGTAGCAGTGCTGTCCGAACCGTTCAAAGTCAGCAGCAGTCAGGAACGCATACGCGGATTTCGTGAAGTATTGGAGAAGGCGGGTCATTCTCTTGAAGCGGATCAGGTGAGAGAGTCTTCTGCCGATCTGGGTTCAGCCAAAAAAGAGGCGCTCGTGCTGCTCACGGAAAAGAATAGAGCCACAGGCATTTTCTGCTGCAACGACATGCAGGCAATTGGTGCGCTTCAGGCTGCCAAAGAGCTAGGCCTGCGTGTGCCTGAAGATGTATCAATCATCGGATTTGATAATACGATTCTGGCTTCAGTAACCAGTCCACCTCTGACGACGGTTGCCCAACCTATTGAGGATCTGGGGCATCGTGCCGTTGATTTATTAATTGATGAGCTAAAAGATGAAGGTAAATCACCACAGAAAATTGTACTTAAGCCTGAATTGGTCGTTAGAGACTCGACAGGGAATGCATCAGATTAATGATGAGAACAACAGGGTCGTAATAGGAATTCCTTCGACTTTCAGGAAAAAACACTACAAAAAATAAGCATACAACTGACCATAAAACAAACATATGCGTCATAAAAAAACAAGCCGCTCACCTCTATGGGTGAATACGGCTTGTTTGAGTTAGATCTTGAACTTCTTCACTTCCTCATACAGTGCATTGGCATGCTGAGCCAGCTCATTGGAACGTTCCGAGATACTTGTAATGTAATTGAACTGTTCCTGCGTAGAAGAAGCAACCTCTTCCGTGGAAGCTGCGCTCTGCTCCGACATGGCTGCAACACTGGAAATTACTTCGGCAATCCTGCCAGAGCTGTCATCCAGCTCGGTTGTAGCAGAGGATACCAGCTGGAGCTGGCTGTCGATGCCGTCAATGGATTGCTTGATACGGGTAAACGACTCGCGCATCTCATGAACAGCAGCTACCTGCTGCTCAATACCTTGTTCAGCCGAAGTAACTTCACTCACGCTTTGACGACTTGCCGCCTGAATCTCATCCAGCAGAACAATGATATCCTGTGCCGAGTCGGAAGACTGCTCAGCCAGTTTCCGTACTTCTTCGGCTACGACGGCGAATCCGCGTCCATGTTCACCCGCTCTGGCCGCTTCAATAGAAGCATTCAGGGCGAGCAGATTAGTCTGGGAAGCGATGCCTCGAATCATGCCGACAATGTCCTCGATTTTCTGCGACTTCTCCGCCAAAAGCGTGATCGACTCACCTACGCGGTCAATGGAACTCCGATTGCCGTCCGCAAGTTCCACCTGATGATCCACGGCTTGCATTCCGGCAAGCATGGCTTCCCCTGCTTCTCGCATCATCGTTACCGATTGCTCCACACTGCGGTTAATACCGCCAACACTATTACTCATCTCTGACAATCGACTTGAACCGTCATAGACCGATTCCGCCTGTTTACTGGACCCTTGAGCGAGCTCATCTGTGGCGATGGAAATCTGCTCGGCAATGCGTTTGGTATTGTCCGTATGCTCTTCCATCTCACCCGAGATGCTTTGCACTCGGTTAGCAGAGGAGGTGACCTGCTCCAGCAGCAGACTGAGTTGAGCGGACATCTGATTGAATGCTGTACCTAACTCCGCAAACTCATCTTTACCTCTGATCTGTACCCGACCCGTAAAGTCACCATCCGACATCCGTTGGGAGGTTGCGCCCAAGGTTTTCAGCGGTTTGATGAATAGTGATGCAATCCAGTATGCTGCCGCCATAACTACGATTAGGGTAACAGCGATAATCAGAATGTAGTTGTTTCGTAATTCATAGTATTCGGAATAAGCTAATTTTTCAGAAATGACTGAGCCTACCACCCAGCCTGTGCTTGGGACTTGGTTAAAATACAACAGATAATTTTCACCATTGTAGTTAAACTTCTTCTCCCCTGAGGTGGAAGCCTGCATGTCGGCCAGCAGTGGGTTTAATTCCGCATTTTCAGAGGCCGAGGTACTTACCAGTTTCTCGTCAGGGTGAGCCAGAAGCATCCCTTTTTTATCGATTAGAAATGTATATCCCAGCCCGTCCAGATTGATTTTTCCCACCGTATCCGTAAGGGTAGAGAGCAGTAAATCTCCTGCCACGACGCCTTGTAGCTGTCCGTCTTTATTCAGGACCGGCATCGTCATGGACACCGCGTATTGCTTCGACATCATATCCTGATAGGGATCCGAGAAAACCAGTTGATCGGCCTGCTTCGCTTGTTGGTACCAGGGCCGCTCACGTGGATCATACCCCGCATCAGGTGTCCAGTCCGAACCATTCATAAAATGACCGTCTTGTTCTGAGCCATAGTAAAGATCCGACAGACTTTCTTTGTTACTGCCCAGCTTCATGATATCAAAATAATCTTCGTTCAGTTGTCCAGCCGGAATCGCTTCCTGAATTACAAACCCCAGTGTTTCCACAACTTTGGCATTGCTGCTGATCCATCCATCCAATTGGTTGGCCGCCGAGGACATTAATCCAGTTAATTTGGAATCAACATTGCGAGTGGCTTGTTTCTCTGTTTGGTATAAGCCTAGTGTTGCGAGTGGAATCGCTGTAATCAGTACAGCAGCAAGAAACATCATCATTAATTTCGGTTTAAGTTTCATCCAATCTCCCCCTTTGATGTCCCCTGCCAGTATAGGCAAAGCTGAAAGCTTATGTAGTATATCGACATTTTTTTTAAAAACATAATATCGATATTTTTCAAGTTAGTTAGCATCTCATAAAATTTAAAATGACTGGTTATAAAAAGGGATTTTCTATATAAAATGCATGTATTTAATGGATTATTTTAATGGTGAAGAACAATATTTGGATGATGAGATGGTATACTTGAAATGCAAATTAATTTCCTGATCTATCCAACAGCGAGAGGAGAATTCAATGAAAATAAGAAACAAAACGATTCTTGGTGCAGTCATTGTCATTGTGATTGCAGCTATTGTGATACCGATGTACATGTCGAGGCAGCACACCACTTTTCGTGCAGAGGTCACGGATCATATGAGTATGCTGGATACACTGGATCGTCTAGTTATTAAGAAAATTGCAGCCAACAGCCCTTATGATGATGAGGGAGAAGTGACCATTAAAGATCCCAACGAGATTAGAGCGATGCTGAAGCAAGTGAAGGATATAGAATTCAAACGAGTGCAGGAAAACGATATCTCCAAGGGCAGCCGTAGCCCATATTACTTTGAATGGCGGCTTACGATTAAGAAAGAAGATCGATTTACTGAAAGCTTTGGAATTACGTTTTATAATGAACATGCCGTCTCCATCTATAGTGAATACAAAACGAGAGATCAACTTGAAAATTATGAGATTACCAATGATTTTAATTTAAATGAAATGGAACGCCTCTTTACCAATTTGAAGGAGGGGAAGGAATGACAGAGTATCAATTGCGTCCCATTGAGGAGCAGGATATCCCTTTTCTGTGGGAGATGTTGTATGCATCGATGTTCAAGCGGGAGGGCGAAGAGCCTTTTGAACCTGAGATCATACATAGCCCCGGCATGTCCAAGTACGTTGAAGGCTGGGGGAGAGAGGGGGATTTTGGATTCATCGCCGTGGATTCTCAGGGAAAGCGTATGGGCTCGGTGACGTTGCGGTTTTTTACGGAGCAGAATGCGGGGTACGGTTATGTAAATGCGGCTACACCCGAGATGGGAATGGCTGTGATTGAGACTGCGCGTGGTAAAGGAATAGGCACCCGTCTTATTCAGGCGGCGTTAGAAGAGGCTCAAAAGCGGGGAATCGACGCCGTTTCGCTCAGTGTTGACCCGGATAATGAAGCCATTCGACTTTATCAGCGTTTCGGATTCGTCGAACAAGGCGTGTGTGGCACATCTGTAACGATGGTATGTACGATGAATCCCTAATCCTATCGCAATGATGATGAACATATTCAATGTGAAGAGTTTGGACATTTTTTATCTTATGAACTATGTGCTCTTAGCTGAGATAATTTCAGGGAACCATATGTTGATAAGTAATAACTGGACATCAAGCATAAGAAAGCCGCCCAGTCACGAGAGATCTGGACGGATTATAACGATGTTTAAAAACCAATCTTCAAGCTGCTACCTTCTGTAGCTATTCCTTCCGAACGGTGGATGGGCAGCTTTTGTTCTGCGGAGAAGCCAAGCGTCTCGCCGCTATGCAGGGTTACATCATTTTCAACAACATAAGTTGCTGTCATGTACATCATTTCAAATACTTCACTTAACGGCTTTGCGGATTGAGTGATTTCCATCTCCTCTTTCCCAAAGTTGCGTAACCCATAAGTATAGGCCGATGCGCCTTCAGGGCTCTGAAATAATCCGATGAAAATCCAGAGGGAGACGGGCAGCTCATGCTCCTTAAGTCCACGACTGATTTTCACGTACTGACCTGCTTCCACCACAAGTGGTGCCATATATATAGCCAGCGCATGATCAAGCTGAAGTAAGGCGTTCGCCGTTTGGGTGAACAGAATATGTGCTTGAATTGCGTCGGTTGCATTCAGAACAGAGACAATAATCTGAGATTGATGTCGTGAAGTGACTTGTACCGCTTCCCGCCACAACACATTTAATTTGGCATTTTCCTCTACTTCGCGGTCAGGAACAGGAGCGTTAATATGTGCGCACACCACTTGCATTCCATCCACTTCGAAAAAAAGGTTGCCTTCCTCCGGACGTTCATCAATCTCAATATTCCACTCGCTTTTCATGGTGCTAATGAAGTGATCGAAATTACATTCTTCGTGCTCGAGCAAAACAAATCCAACGATGGTTTCGCTATAGGGCGCAGTATCTACTGTTCCACCTGCGGGCACATGTTCCTTTTTGCGACGCCGAAGCTTGTCAAACAGTCCCATGCAACGTTCTCCTTTCCAAGCCAATCACAGTGATCAGGCATAATCCGATGCCTATATATCCTTACCTTACCACATTGGAGCTTGTAATGAATCCCAGCATGGTATGGGCAGCAGAGGATCAGAGGAAAAGAACCAGAAGCATTGCAATAATTGCAGGCAGCCCTTGTTTGATGATGATGGATCGCTTAGCGGTTACGGCTCCGTATATGGCGGCGAGGATGACACATGCCAGGAAGAAGATCTGGATGTGCTGTCCGACGGTTCCATCCGGATAAACGAGTCCCCAGATCAAGCCTGCGGCCAAAAATCCATTGTACAGCCCTTGATTGGCTGCCAAGGATTTGGTAGATTCCGCTAGTTCAGGGGTAAGGCCGAACGTTTTCATTGTGCGTGGACGAGTCCACAGAAACATCTCCATTACCATGATGTACAAATGTTCGATGGCTACAAGAGCAACAAAAATAATACTAATCAAACGAAACACCTTGCTTCCTATATGTCATTTGTTTACTAGTCTTACTCAGTATAAATGTTTGTAATCTGAACTGATAGTGAAAATTTAATTTTACACAAATTAATTGTGCTAAACAGTAATAAATCATTTTCTGGAATGGACGTAATCCTCAGGTGTGCTGCCGATAATGGATTTGAAATCTTTAATAAAGTGCGACTGATCATGATATCCAAGGTCCTGAGACAGCTTAACCAGATCACAATCCACACCCCGCTCCATCAGCTCGGCAGCATTTTGCAGGCGGTAGAGCTTGATCACCATTTTGGGGCTAATGCCTACATACTGATTGAACAGGCGTTGGAGCTTTCTTGTGTGCATAGTCCAGGAGGCAGATAAATCATCGACTCTCAACATATCCCGTTGTTGCTCAATCTGCAGTACAATCTGGCTGACCAGCACGGCTTGATCATCAGGAGGAGGGAGGTGTTTACAGAGAAGCTGATCCATATAACTGACTTTGTCCGCATCACTTCCGTCCCCGAGAAGACATTGTTCGAGCTCTGGAGCATCCACATCAAGCACACCAGAGACATCAAGGGGGGTTCCATACAGTGTGGAAACGGGAGTGCGAATGAATGGATAGAAGCCGCCCGGTTTAAACTTCACCCCAAACACACTTCCTTTTCCACGGACGAGATAAGAGAATTTCTGACCAGATGGACCGAAGAAAAAGGTGTTTCCCCGCTCTACCACCAGATTGACACAGGGATTTGGAACCACATGCTGAGGGTAAGGATCATGCCCGGTAAGATCCCAGGAGACGATCCAGAAATGTTTAACCAATGAACTCAGCGCTTCAGAAGTCGCGTAGCGTGTCAGTCGATAACTTTTGTCACCTTCATCCAGGTTCAGAAGACCCATGCTGGGTCTGGCAATATGATCCGCACGTTTCATTAGGTCAATTCCTCCAGGTATCTCATTAATTCTGCTTCGTCGCGAACAATGCACAATTTATATTGGTGAGGCTGCAAAAACGTCATGATTAGCGCTTTTTCCTTGCGGTCATGCTGATAGCTCCATTTATACATCCGCCAAAGCATGGTGAAAGTCTGTCTGTAATTTCCTTGTTCCAGTCCAAGCTTCTGTACTGTGAAACGTTTGAGAATGCGTACATTCCTTTTCCACACGGGTGTATTCAAATAGACGATAAGGTCAGCCTGCTCGAAGCTTCTTGCCACCCATTTATAGTGTACTCCTTCGATAATCCACTGATTGGAATGCACGGCTTTTTGCAAGAGGGTGTCCCGTGTCTCCGGGCTATTGCGAATATCCTGTCCTTGAGGTACACGGTGCCACACCATATTATCAAGCTCATGATAAGGAAGGTCTAGACTTGCGGATAAATGGCGAGCCAGTGTAGATTTGCCACTGCCGACTGAGCCGATAATATGTATTTTGTTTGGCCTGAGTTTGATCATGGATTTATCTCCGATCATTCCTTAACCAGTCTCCTTTGTTATTTACCTTTGCTCCCTGAACAGCAGTGCCCGAACAGCGAAACGTGGCAAAATGAGTTGTCTGCGCCATCTGGAAGGCTGGCTGAGTAGTCGATAAAGCCATTCCAAGTTAAGCTTCTGCCATATTGCAGGTGCACGTTTGGTTTTGCCGGCGAGGATATCCAGGCTTCCCCCAACTCCGATGGCTACACGAGCATTTAATTGATGGCGATATTTGTTGATCCAGTGTTCAGCATTGGGCGCTCCTAGGGCCACGATAAGAAAATCAGGTTGTGCCTCGTGAATCTCTTTTACAATGCTTTTCTCCTCGTCCGTTGTGAAAAATCCATGCTGCCTACCACGAACAACGACTCCCGGATAGTTTTGCGCTATAACCTCCACAGCCCGCTTACTGACACTTTCTTCTGCCCCGAGCATATAAAAGGACCAATTCTTCTGGCTTCCTTCCACCAATAAACGAAAAAGCAGATCACAACCTGTTACACGTTCGGCCAATTGTCCGCCCCGAATGCGGGATACCATCACAATGCCCGTACCGTCAGCGGTAACAATGCCTGCCTGATCCACGACAGAACGAAGTGCCTGATCTTTCTGACAAGACATGACGATTTCCGGATTTCCTGTAATGACATGGAACAGTTCGGATGGTCTCTGATCGACTACATCACCAAGAATTGTAACCGTCTGATCCATAGTTATATTGGGAAAAGGGATTCCCATAATATTTGTTGTTTGGTTCATATCTCCGTTCCTTTCTGGATGCTAACTATCCGTTCGTAACTTGTATACATTTCCTGTTATTTCATTCCAATTTAGTATATCTGATCTCTTGGTAAAGCACTATATTTGTTGGATTTCAGGATAGGGAAATCGGACAAGAAAAACTTCCCTGGTCTCTCCGTGTGGTTGCTGTATATAAATTGGACGGTGTGAAGATCCAATTTCGTTTTCTTTATCTTTTATTTTTGCTGTTGTCGCGTTTTTACAATACATGGTTTGGGGTATAACGTAGGATAGTGTTGCAAGCAAATGTCATTTGTATCTTCAATAATTAACACATAAAGGGAGTGAGTTCATGGAATTGAAGTATGAGTTCTATATTAATGCCGGACAGGAAGATGTGTGGAATGCTCTGATCTCGCCGGACGGTACACGGAGCAGCTTTTTTGGCAGTGAACTTCGTTCCAATTTTCAACCGGGTCAGCCATTTGCCTATGTAGGGCCTGGAAATGACGGTGCAGAGACGGTGCATGTGTACGGGGATATTCTGGAGTTCGAACCTTTATCCGTACTAAGCTACCTTGAACATCCCGGACCTTCCTACCACGCCAATCACGCCGATCTTCAATCCAGAGTAGTGTTCCGACTGGAAACGGTAGGGGAATGTACGAAGTTAACATTGATCAATGATCAATTTACGGACAACCATCCATCCTTTGCGAACGCACAGAGTAGCTGGTGGATGATATTGAGCAGTATTAAGACATGGGTAGAGACGGGTAAAACGCTGAATTTTGGCTGGTAAGGGTTAGGCTTCGGGCACATTACAATTGGGTATGGCACTCTGGAACCAAAAAATCCACCGAGACGCATTTCTGCTCTCGGTGGATTTTTGTATTTAGAACTATACAAGTAATTGTATCCGTTGAATTATACTTGTTGAACTTTGATCAAGTTAGTGTTACCGGATTGACCAATTGGTACACCAGCGGACAATACGATGATGTCCCCTTTTTCGATATAACCGGTTTTGATGGCATTACGTGTAGCGGACTCGAACATTTCATCGGTTGTTGTTACTTTGTCGCCCATAACCGGAATGACACCGGAAAGCAGACAGATTTTCGCGAGTACTTCTTGATGCTGTGTTACCGCGATGATCGGTGCTTTTGGACGATATTTGGAGATCATACGAGCGGTAAATCCACTCTCGGTAGAAGTGATGATCGCTTTGGCATTCAGGACGAGGGAAGAGCTAACCGCTCCCTGACTGATAACTTCGGTAATATCAGCTACTTGTTGAGCAGACTTCTGGTTGAATTGTTCTTTATAATCAATCATCGTTTCAGCACGGCGGGCAACTGCAGCCATCGTGCGTACGGATTGTACCGGATATTTACCGGCTGCGGATTCACCGGACAACATAACGACGTCTGCACCTTGAAGGACAGCGTTAGCTACGTCACTAACTTCGGAGCGGGTTGGACGCGGATTCACTTGCATGGATTCCAGCATGTGTGTTGCTACGATTACCGGTTTACCCGCACGGTTACATTTATCAATCATTTCTTTTTGCATCATTGGTACGTCTTCGATCGGTACTTCAACCCCGAGATCTCCACGTGCTACCATGATACCGTCAGATGCTTCAATGATATCGTTCAGGTTGGTCATACCTTCCTGGTTTTCGATTTTGGAGATGATTTGTACGTGTTCTACACCGCGTTCTTTCAGAATGCTGCGGATTTCACGAATGTCATCGCCTTTACGAACAAAGGAAGCTGCGATAATTTCGATATCGTTTTCGATCCCGAATCCGATGTGCATAACGTCACGTTCCGTTACACCTGGCAAAGTCGTTTTAATTCCTGGCAGGTTAACCCCTTTGCGTGGTTTCAGAATGCCGCCGCTGATGATTTTACAGTGAATATCCGAACCTTCCACGGACAGTACAGTCAGATCCACCAAACCATCATCGATGAGAATGCGATCTCCAGGTTTTACAACGAGGTTCAATTCCGGATAGTTTACCGAGATACGCTCAGCGTCACCAAGAATTTCTTCGGTAGTGAGGATAAGCTCTTTACCCGCTTGAAGATGACAGGATGCTTCTTTCAGTTTGCCAATACGAACTTCCGGTCCTTTGATATCCATCATGATCGGTACGTACGTATTCAATTCGGAAGCCGCTTTGCGGATATTGTTAATCCGTGCAACGTGATCTTCCAGCTCTCCGTGAGCCATGTTCAGACGGGCAACGGTCATCCCTTCCTGAATCATTACTTTTAACAATTCGATTGAGTCACAAGCAGGTCCCATAGTACAAATAATTTTTGTTTTCAACATGCTGTTTTCCTCCTCATATGTTTGCTTATATGTGTATTGTAGCGTTTTCTGTCGAATCAGGGTATGAACTATAGTACAATGATTAGAATATAGTCCAATAATGAGGTGTGTTATGGTCACTCCATTAGAAGTACGACACATTAATGGTGTCGGTTGGTACGAAGAAGCGGTGCAGTCACAGGCGACTTGGCGCTTAAGCTTGGTTACTTATGGGAAATGTGTATATTGGGTGAACGGAGAAAAGCAGATCATGGAGAAGGGTGAGCTATTGCTCATTCCCGCTGGCATTCCGTATTACGGCAAAAGCATTCCAACCGTAACCCATACGCAAATTGTTGTTCAATTACAGGGGGATCATGCACAAGGTTTGCCCGCGCTGGAACGGAGTGAGGCCTTGCGACATAAGCCCGGATGTTATGAACTGATTCATGAACGCATGAAAGCCATCCAACAACAATGGCAGGAGCGTCCGTCTTATTATGTCATGATGAGCCAAGCCTTATTGATGGAAGTGCTTATTTATATAAACAGGGAACTGGACCGCGGGGTTATTCCACCGGAGAGGCATGTTCATGCGGAGCGGATGAAGCGGTACATTGAGCGGCATTACCGGGAGAAAGTTACGAAAGAAGAGCTGGGGGACGAGATTGGTAAAACACCGAATTACGCAGCCGCTTTATTTAAAAGCATGACGAATCAGACGATCAGCCAATATGTTCATGATCAACGGATGAAAAGAGCCGTATATTTGCTTACCGAGTCACAGCTCTCCATTCAGGAAATTGCAGAATTTCTCGGTTACCGTGATCTGTCTTATTTTTACCGGATATTCAAGCGTTTAATGGGAAGCCCTCCATCTGATTTGCTCCATGAACGGCCACCCATCATATGAAAGACAGGGTCGCCATGGTCGCTTCTTGAAAAGTTCTTTCATTATAAGCATCAACATAATTCACGCAAAAAAAAGAGGGCCTCGGCCCTCTTTTTGGTTTCATGACAGTTGAATGACTCCTGCCTTTGCAATATAAAACGTATACTAAGCGTTGCTGCTTGTATTTGTAGCCGTGAGCGGCTGCTTTGTTTTTTTGCTTGCCAAACCTGTGCGAACCGCAAATACATGGACAGCCCAGTACGCTGCTTCCGCAAAGAGAATTCCACCTGCAACATCCAGCAGTGAATGCTGTTTCACAAATACCGTCGAAGCAATAATTAGCCACAACCATACCGACCAGGAGATTCGCGCCAGTGGTTTGAAGTTCAAGTGACGATTAATGATAATGAAGAGCAGATAACTTGTGAGACAGTGGATGCTCGGAAAACAGTTGAATGGAGCATCATTGGTATAAATAAATTGTACAAGTGCACTGCTCAGACCTGTTCCGATAACTTCCGGTCGTGGTACGTAAGAAGGGAAGACCGCAAAAACGACGTTGGCTGCGATCACTCCTACGTTATAGGTTATTAGCACACGCCAGAATAGCGATTTGTTCGTCAGACCCAAATAGAGAAATCCAAGATACAGAATCGGCATCCAACTGACATAGGGATAAATAAATTCTTTGATAAAAGGAATCTGTGTATCAATCCAGGCATAGTTGTAGAAGACATCACTTCCGGTGTTGCTGCCCAACAAAACATAAATGGAGCCTTGAAGCGGTATACATAAAATTGCCAGCAAATGTCCCCAGCGCATAAATAAAGCCTTCATACGTATCCCCCTGATTTCGTTCTTCTTTTCGCAGCGTGCATCTTACGCCCGTATATATATGACGTTGCAAATGTGACGTACCCCTGCAACGATTCATTCCATTACTACTATAATGGACAGATTAGTACTTGAGCCATACCTGATTGTAAGGTAAAAGCTGTAAGAGGAATTCTCTTTTTTGTTACTTTTATAGTTTTATCCAGAAAAGGATACCCGATTATACAATAGATATGATACAACTAACTTGCGCTATGAGTTCATATGACAACCAATAAATACGAAACGAGGCGGGTACAATCTATGAAAAACTCGCAATCCAGGCAAAACAAATCCTTTTCCGTGCGTAGACCTGTGCTGACGGTAGTGATCATTGAACTGCTCCTTTTACTGGCGGTTTTCACAGCAGGAGCGATTGCAACCGTGAAGCAGCTGGACTACACTTCACCAGTACTGATGTCGTTTACTCCCATTGCTCTCGTGCTTATTATTTATCTCACCCTGCGACACAAATGGGGAGACACCGGATTTCGCTCTTTAAGGACCATCCCGGCCAGTCATGCAAAGTATTATATTCCGCTACTCCTTGTACTGGGTACACTTGCGTTGAAAGGATTTACGGAATTAACCCTGTCGAAGGTGCTCTTTTTTATCTTTTTCACTTTACTTGTCGCCTTCGTGGAGGAAACCATTTATCGTGGACTTATTTTCAAAACATTACTTCGTAAGAGTGCAGTTGCGGCAGTTGTCACTTCAAGTGTTTTATTTTCAATTACACATATCATGAATGCATTATCCGGCCAGAGTATGGCAGATACCATTCTGCAGCTGATCTATGCATTGCTGCTTGGAGCAGCGCTTGCGCTGTTAATGTTGAAAAACGGCAATATCGTACCGCTTATCCTTTTTCATTTCATACATAATTTGATTCAATTTCTAGGCAATGACCGGCAAGATAGTGGAACAATTCCCTATGATCTCTTCATATTGGTTGTGTTGGTTGTTTATTGCGTATGGTTAACATTTAGCGTTCGAACGAAGTCCTCTTCTTCAGAGAGTAATACATCGGGGAGTTCGGTGGTTCATTAAAAAGGACTTGGCATCATCTGCTGCATAACTCTGATTACCGCCAGCCCTGGGATCCGTGGTATACTTCAGTCTGGCGGTTTGACAGGCTTGTTCATAATCGGAAGCCCGTATCCGTACAATGTATAGATAAATAGGTGATATTGTGGAAAAGACAGCACAGGCAGTGGCTGAATGGATGGTGCAGGAGATTAAGTTTACCGGTACACTTCATCAGGAAGCTGCAATTCAATATGTAAAGTCCAATTTTGGAGAAGAATTTGTATTTGTGAATGAGAATGGAAATGCTTCTTTATCAAAAGAAGTGAAGAAAGCGTTCCGCAAGCTCCATGGTGGGCAGATTGCATGGGATCGTGATGCCTTTATGTGGGCATGGACCTAGTGTGTTATCCTGTGATTCGTTGAGGTTTCATGGCTGTATTGGATATGCATGTCAAAATATTTTAAAGAAAATGTATAAGTTGTTTCGGATCTGCATATCCTTTCATAAGACCGCAATGAGCGTAGGGCAAGCGACAAACCCTGTTCCAGCGCGTGCGAATAACATGTATTTCCAAAGCTGTTTGAAAAGAAAATACAAAGATTTGCTTTTTGGTGAAAACGGAGTTATAATAAAAACAAGTTGTAGAGAGTGGAAAACCTAATTCACATATTGTAAAGGGCGATCACTTATAGGTTATGACTGGTACCTTTTTCAATGTGTGAATTTTTATTTGCTTGCTGCAAAGAACAAAGGAACATGTTAATCTTTATTTGGAGGTGTAATTCACATGCAAAACGGAACAGTAAAATGGTTCAACGCTGATAAAGGCTTCGGTTTCATCGAAGTTGAAGGCGGAGAAGATGTATTCGTACACTTCAGCGCTATTACAGGCGAAGGCTTCAAAACGCTGGACGAAGGTCAACGCGTGCAATTTAAAATTGTACAAGGAAACCGTGGTCCTCAAGCAGAAGAAGTTGTAAAACTGTAATTAAAGCATAGCTGCCTTTAACATGTTATAATGGTAAAGGCAGCTTCTTTTTTATGAGCAGTTATGTAGTTATAATGAAAGTCGGCCCAATAGTTGTCGAGACAGAAGTCCGTACGGGACGAAACTTCCGCTAAGTAGTGGCTTCTGTGAAATAACGTCGGATTAGATGTTTTTCCATAACAAAGGGGGTAGAAGTCATGTATAATCGCAAAAAACCGTTGGAAGAGATTCCACAAGCGGATGCGGCAATCTGGGAATGTACGAGTGATACGTGCAAAGGATGGATGCGGGACAATTTTGCGTTTGATAGCGTGCCTACTTGTCCGATATGTGCTTCTGAGATGGTTAGCACGACCAGGATGCTGCCATTGCTTGAAAATTCGAATAGCAATCTGAAAACGATGCCTAAAGGAAATCGGATTTAACATAGCTTACCCGCCTCTAACGAGGTGTTTTTTTTTAAGTTCAACCTGACATCTTGTACAAAGGTAAGGGTATTAAATATGAAGTTCCCGGCATTCGTTTTGACGAATGCCTTTTTTATATGCGCGTACACTTAGTGGTGGAGTGGGTGGTATCCAGGAAAAGAGCATAATTTTATCGAGAAGGATTGCTAGCTTCTGTTGAGGTGGATTTTAAAACACTTATCCCTAAACCGACAAGTAGAACTGCTGTTCCGACATATAGAGGTGTGAGGCTCTGTTCAAAAAGAGAAGCCAATAAAGGTCCTATTGCAACTCCAAGATCAGTCACAATCGTATAACCCGTCATAATTTCGGTTTTATTCTGGTTTTCTTTAGCCGTTTGGTCTGCTGCTAAAGTGTCACATAAAGTGGTGGCTATGGTTGACATGAATTGCATAACCAAAAGAATGAGGATGGCTAAAAAAATAGTGGAAGGCATTGATATAAGTACCAAGGTAAAAGCGGTTGAAATCAATGCCATCGCTAATAAAGGACTTCTAATTCCTTTTGTGTCTGTTAATTTACCTACTTTTGGGGATACAAAAGGTTCCCAACCCGACTTCAGAGCTTGAATAATACCAGATATAGACGCTGCGCCTATAAGTAACCCTAATACACTTATATTATGTGGTATATGGAACTCAACAATCCTGCTAAGGGTGAATGCAATAATCCCGAAGTAAATCATATGTATAAGAAAGCCACTGAGAAACAAAGGCCTGTTTTTTTTCTCGAAAAGCATATGAATCAATTTAGTGGGTATTTCCTTTTTAATCGGTCGAGATATTCCATGTGGGATGATATGGTAAGCGAGCGGTATGCAAAGAAGAGCTATTATCCCGAATGTTATCGTGACAAATTTAAGACCGACTAACTCGGTCAATAATCCGCCTAGCAAAGCTCCGCCTAAATGGCCAAGCCCCCATAGACTATTATATGTCCCCATCAATTCACCCCGGTTTTTATCGCTCGACAACTCTACGACGGTTAACAAACCGCCAATCCGCAATAAAGTCCAAGCAGCTCCCCAGACACATCTCATAATTAACAGCCAAATAAATCCCTTTAAAAATCCGTAAGACAGTGTAGAAATAAACGCTAGTATTATTGCGACAATCACCCCTGTTTTTTTGTCAAAGCGATTATAAAACCAGTTAACTAATGGATTTAGGGGAAGCCTTAAGAGCCTGTTTATAGAAAGTAAAACACCTGCTTCCCATAAACTGCTAAGTCCAAAGTCTCTCCAATATATCGGTAGTACAACATATAGCATTGCATTTCCAAGAAGACAAATCGCAGTAATAATAGCTATTCCTGCTACAAATTTTTTGCTTTCGATCATAGCTTCCTCCCAATAAATATTTTTTAGTTATGTATCACACACCTGCATATTATGAATCCGTTCATGTTTCCTGAAATATCTCATAACACCTAAAACTCGTCAATATATTTCTTTTTTACAATTATATGGAACGAAATTAACAATTGAATGTTAATTATCAAATTAATTTCTTGATAAATATACGAATAGCCCATAGGCCGATTAGATCTACTTTTAAAAAAAAGAACCTAATCGCCTTAAAGCGAGAAGGTTCTTTGATCTTTGGTACATTTATTTCTGACAAAATCGTAAACTGGGCGAAAAGCTTAGATAAACAGGAACGGCAGCAGAAACAGTGTTGCTACCAGAGCGAGGTCAATCCCTGCTCCATAGCCGTAACCTCCGTAACCCCCGTAACCCCCACCGTATCCTCCATAGCCATAAGGACCATAGGCTGAAGATTTAACTTTCTTTGTTGCAACTGCGTTTTTTTTGCTGCTTTTTACAAGCTGCTCTTTGGATTTGACTGAACAAAGCCGTGGTCCCTCGAAACATCTGTCCAAATAGATTTTGCCATCACGACATTGGCTAAGCGTACCATACATATGCTTACCGTCTTTCATAACGAGACAAACGGAACGGCCAACGTGCGGAGAAACCGTCTCTTCACATACCGGATTAATTCTGTACATGTAAATCCTCCTCATTAGTGCGGTTGCCGCTTGAAATCAACGGTTTGTATATCATAGTAAAAAGAAGACCGATTGGTATGGACGAGAACCCGGATATTAGATGGGGAGGAGCCGTTTTTAGTTCTTTTCATACACTGGAGGGAGTGAAAAGGGAGGGGATGTCATGGATTATCATGATTTGCTGGCCCGGCTTGGAGAAGGGAGTGCCCATCCGGGAGGGTTTACAGCAACGATGCAGCTGTTGGATATGCTGTCTCTGCCTGCGCATAGCAAGGTGCTTGAGGTGGGATGTGGTACAGGGAGGACGGCTTGTTATTTGGCACGAAACGGTTATCGGGTAACAGCCGTTGATCTTAACCGGCAGATGTTGGAGAAAGCGGTGCGCCGCGCAAGGCGGGAGCGCTTGGATATTCGTTTTATTCAGGCGGATGTGAAATCATTGCCTTTTCCGGATCATTATTTTGATGTGGTATTTGTAGAATCGGTCACCATTTTCACCCAGTGGCGAAGTACCCTTGCGGAATATAAGAGAGTATTGAAACCAGGTGGTCTCTTTATTGATCGGGAGATGGTGTTATCCGGAAGGAAAACTGAGGTGATGAGCCGTAGGCTGAAACAATTTTATGGAATTAGGACACTGGCAACCATGACCACATGGAAGAAACGTCTCAGACAGAGTGGATACACTGAAGTCTTGGTCAAGGAACAATCCCGTTCGATGGGAAAGTGGGGCGTGGATCATGATCCTCATCGGGAGATGGATATGAGCTTGTTTGAGGATGAGCAAGTGCAGCGTATGGGTCGCACGAATGATCGTTTGCTTGCGAGATATGGTAAAAGGCTGGGTTATGCGGTTTTTGAAGCAAAGACACCAATGGATAGCGGAAGTAAACAGAAAGGGTAGGATTGTCTGTTAGCGGAGAGAGTAATCCATCATGGGTTAGAAAAGTTGGTTGGTGCCAAATCTGCATCTAAAAAAGCAACCCACTCAAAGTGGATTGCTTTTTTGTTCTCGGACTTTAATTTAATCCAATGAGTGTGAAGTGTACGTTTACTCAAGATCTGGGTCAACCCATTACAACATATCGTTGTCGATAATGCGCCAGTGGTGCTTAAGCAGGGCTTCCAGTTGTGGTTTATCCTTAGCTCGAAAAGCGCTTAAGATTTGGCGATGTTCTTCATTTACTTCATTAAGCACACCGGATAGCCTCGGCTTGTTGTCGCTAACATACGACTGACGAATAAAGCTGTTTTTTAAGGTGTTTAACATCTCGATGACAGTGGCGTTGCCACAGCGCTGGATGTACAGGTTATGGAATTGATATTGATTCTTACTGTATGCAGCCAGATCAAGCTGGGTAATATCTTCATCCATTCGTGCAACAAGGGCTTCCATCTCCAGAAGCTCTGACGGTTTGAGGTGGTCTGCTGCAAGCGTAGCAGCAAGTGCCTCAAGCGCTCCAATGGCCTGGGAGAACTCGAGTTTTTTGCCAGCATCAAAAGGAGTAACGATAAATCCCCTGCGTGGGATATATTGCAGAAGATTGTCAGAAGCGAGCTGGAATAAGGCTTCCCGGGTAGGTGTGCGGCTTATGTCCAGTTTTTTGCAAATCTCCGCTTCATTAATCTTCTGGTTGGGGAGCAATGTCCCATCCTGAATTTTCTGCGCAATGTAATCGTAAACGTGATCTTTCAAGGACCGGTATTTGGGTGCCTCCATACCGAATCCCCCCTTCTTTATATAGTGATGATTGAATGTGTGAGGGTGGTAAGCCCTGTAATGGTGCGCCGTTCGGGAGTTTCAAGTTTTTATCATCTTAACACCGAGGGGGGAGTTGGGCAAGCAAACTTAATGATCTAAAATAGTGTTATCTCCATGTTGCACAAATTACTTTTTATGGAAAACCAGACCTTTCGTAACATGCTTCCGGCTATCGGCAATGAATTCATTATTATCATTAAAGATTCCTCACCTGTTTCCATGATAGGAATTGCTGAGATTATCTATACAGCCAGAGTCGTTCAAGGGATTACCGTCCAACCGCTTGCCCCGCTCCTTGCTGCTGCCCTCTATTTTTGTAATCACATTTACGTAGGCCAACCTGCTTACCTGGCTGGGACGCAGGCTTTCAATATCCCGTTAACGAGAATAAGTACTGTTAAATTATGTGATAGCGGAAAAAGTAAGCAGGAGTCGTAAATGGTCGTGGCGAAGCATACATTGATATTGTATTTTGTATACAATATAATCAAAGAGAGGTGCTGGGAGTATATGTCAGATTCGAAAATGTTAATGGATTGGTCGGAACGTTATGCTGCACCTAATTATCATCCGCTCCCTATCGTCATTGAGCAGGCGGAGGGAGTATGGGTCGAAGACCCGGAAGGTCGCCGTTATATGGATATGTTAAGTGCATATTCGGCATTGAATCATGGGCACAGACATCCAGCAATCATTCAGGCCCTGAAGGATCAGGCGGATCGGGTAACATTAACATCACGGGCATTTCACAGCAGTGCGGCATCACTTTTTTATCAGAAGCTCTCGCAATTTACGGGTAAACCCAAAATTCTGGCCATGAACACGGGTGCTGAAGCGGTCGAAACAGCCGTGAAAGCAGTACGAAGATGGGCTTATCGCTGCAAAGGTGTGCCGGAAAACCAAGCTGAAATCATCGTGTGCTCAGGGAACTTTCATGGAAGAACACTGACCGTCACCTCTTTCTCATCTTCAGAAGAGTATAAAAAAGACTTTGGACCGTTTACACCCGGATTTAAGATCATTCCTTACGGCGACATTGAAGCGCTGAAGCTGGCGATCACACCATTCACGGCTGCTTTTCTGGTGGAACCCATTCAGGGGGAAGCTGGTATTGTCATTCCGCCTGCAGGATATCTTACTGAAGCCTTTACGTTATGCAAGCAGCATCAGGTGTTGACCGTAGCTGATGAGATTCAGACTGGATTCGGAAGAACGGGACGCCGTTTTGCCTCTGATTGGGAGGGGGTTGAGCCGGATATCTGGATTATGGGTAAAGCACTGGGCGGGGGGGTAATGCCCATCTCGGCTATCGCTGCTAATGCAGAAATACTGGATTTGTTTGAACCGGGTTCTCATGGCTCCACATTTGGTGGTAACCCACTCGCTTGTGCCGTGGCTATCGCAGCACTGGAAGTTCTGGAAGATGAGAAGCTTGCAGAGCGATCAGAGCTTCTGGGAAACTATTTTATGAAACAGCTTCAGGGAATTCGCAGTTCCGCTGTGCGTGAGATTCGAGGTAGAGGGTTGTTCATCGGTGTTGATCTGCATGTACCTGCACGTCCATATTGTGAGAAATTAATGTCTGTTGGACTGCTCTGTAAAGAAACCCATGAGACAACGATCCGTTTTGCGCCACCACTAACCATCACGGAGGCTGAGATCGACTGGGCACTGGAACGAATTGCTCAGGTGCTGGGTGACTGAATCAAAACTTTCTTTCATTACTTCATATAAGCGGCGAAGGAGCTGACCTACATGGGAAACAATGATATGGAATCTGCAGGAACGCTGAATGCTTCTAATGAAACAAGTCAATTACTTTTGCGTCATCATGACGTTGCCATCATAAAGGTTCCTTTTGGATTAGGTGGGGCACGAGGCGGTGCTGAGTTAGGTCCGGATGAATTAATTACAGCAGGATTGAAACGTGAAATTGCAAGCCTTGGGTTAAATGTATCAAAAGAGATCCGTGTAGATTGTCCTTCAGAGTCGGTTACTCCAATTGAACGCAACCGTGTGAAATATTTATCTGAGGTAAGTCAGGTGAGCGAGAGAGTGTGCGATGAAGTGTCTGGTGCGATAGCAGGAGGTGCTTTTCCACTTGTTCTGGGTGGGGATCACAGTGTGGCCATAGGTTCTCTCGCCGGGTTGTCAGCACATTATTCCAAACTGGGTGTGATCTGGTTTGATGCCCATGCAGATTTGAACACAGAAGAGCGTAGTTTATCTGGTAATATGCACGGGATGAGTGTAGCTGCGGCTTTGGGGCATTCTGCATTTAACTTGTCTCATATTCCGGGTGCGGGGCCGTTCGTTGATCCTTCCAATCTGGTCTATATTGGCTTGCGTGATCTGGATGAATATGAAAAGGAACAGATTCGGGCCCTTGGCATTAAAAGTTTTACGATGCACGATATTGACCGGATAGGGATACAACAGGTTGTTGAACAAGCGCTCGCTGTAGTCGGGGAAGGGACGGATGGTATTCATATTAGCTTTGATATGGATTGTCTTGATCCGCGTGAGGCTCCGGGTGTGGGCACTCCGGTACCAGGAGGGTTAAATTACCGTGAAGCACATTTTGCACTGGAACTGCTTGCTTCCACTAACCGAGTCACGTCCATGGATCTGGTGGAGGTTAACCCGCTGTTTGATCAGAACAGACATACGGCCCGCCTCGGAGTAGAGTTGATTGCTTCAATGCTGGGTAAACGGATCTTATAGGGACGATAGCTACTACGTGTGAGGATGGATTCATGCTTATATAGAAGGTAAGGTTCGATCATATTCAAGTTGAGGATATATAAGAGCCAGGGTCAGTTACTTCCATCCAATCTTCATCTGATTGAGGGTAGGTATGAGTGACTTCCCTGGCTATTGGTTAGATGCGACTTTCTATTCCCATGAGGAGCGTTGGGTATTTATACGAGGAGCCTCTACAATAGAAGAAAGAGATTCTCGGTTATCTATCGAAAATGAGATTCAAATCTTTATTGAAAATAAAGCTTGCGTTCCGAATCTGTACATGGTATATTCTAATTCCGGCCAAGAAAACACGAGAAACACGGTGCGGCAAGCGAAACGAATAAGATTCGAAAGAAACTTAAAAAAAGAGCTTGCAAAGTTGGTTCGGATGTGATAAGATATAAAAGTTGCTGAGTTGAACGAAACTTAGTAACGGAAACAAGTTTGATCTTTGAAAACTGAACAACGAGTGAGTAATGATCTTGCTTGCAAGATCGACGCTGAGAAATCGGTATGCGTCTTCGGACCGTATGATTTCAAAGCAAAAATAAATGAGATTTTTAATCTCGTCAGTTTCAAAATGAGCATATCGCTCTTTTCAATACTTTATTGGAGA
>NZ_JASOYM010000026.1:0-30803 GCF_030226665.1 Paenibacillus sp. UMB7766-LJ446 | reverse complement strand
TCCCCTCCAAGTGTCACTTGAACCCTCATGATAACATGAAGGTTTTTTCAAGTGTCTACTTAAAGGGGATAATACCACACACCTGACTAGAATCGGCTTTTTTTATATAAACAGATCGGGATTAATCCCGATCCTGATTACGGGCGAAGAACAGCCATACCGCATAAATGGCCAGTACGATCGCAATGATAATTGCCGTATAATATACGGAAGTAACGTCTTTTTGTTTGAGTGCGATGGCAATGTATGCCCATGTAAAGACAAGTGGGTACACACTATCCCGGTAAGGAAAGCTCACCAGTACAGCCAGCACTAGACCTACAATTAACATAATGATAGTCCAGGTGGGTTCATTGAGTCCGAAGCCATCCCAGCCGACTTTATATAATAGTACAGCCGCATTGATAATGGTTGCCACACTAACCCACCCAAGATATATGCTGAACGGCAGCTTCACAAGCCAGATTTCGGCAGTTGTGGGAAGGGTGATTGCACGTGTCTTTACATACAACATGATCAGGGATAGCAGCAGCAGAATTATGACGATTAATGCGAGGCCGATTTTGAGATTTTGAAAAGCAAAGATCCACGCTACATTAAAGGCACAGCTTGCTAGAAACCAGTAACCGAGACGGGTAATGGAGTCCCTTTTCCACGAAGAGGGAACGAATTGATAGATGACAAAGCCTGCGAGCAGCAGATAGATCAGTCCCCATATGGAGAAAGCATAGCCCGAAGGGGTAAGCAATACAGGGTACATATCCGAAACTTCCTTGTTGGTCCTGCCTCCGATCGGCAGTGCGTTGGAAAGGTAGTTTACGACGATAACAGCGATAAACCCAATCGCGTTTAACCACTTGTATGGATTGTTACGTGACATTGTGTTTCCTCCTTGGTTTAACAAAAATGAATGAACCACGGGTCAGTCTACAATGAATTACCCAGTTCTTTTGCATTCTAATAAGAAGCCGCAAAAAATTCACAGGATCGTGGTCGGGCTATCCTGCGGTTTGCCGCTCTCTTATTCTCTTTGCTACGTCTCAATGTACGCTGGTTGACGCAGAAATATGTTCAAATCCCAAGGACTTCTTTCTTATTAATTTTAGCTGGTAGGTTTATCTATATTCGTTCACAGCGATCTGCTATACTCAAATTTAGGACAAATGTAATCGGTGGGAAGACACGGCGAAGCTGCTCCGAAAGGAGGTGGAGCCGTGTCCCTTGATTTGATCGTGAAGATTCTGGACGCTTTATTAAAGATCGTCAGTATTTGTGCTGGCGTGAGAACTTTATTCAGCGTAAAGAAGACACGTAAGAACAAGAAAAACCACCGACGATAGGTTGGCCCCTTAATTCGGTGGTTTTTCATGCATTTGAAATTCGCGCCGTGGTCACCCATCGGTCTTTTGTCTGGATATCCGCAATGTTAGCGCATTGCGGATATTTTCATATTACCCAGAACTGCTCTCTAATATGACAATAACATATACTACAACTCACTACAACTCACTATAAACGTACGATTATTACTTTGATGTTATGGCATAATGCTAATTTCTCAGAGGGAGAGGAAGAAGGTTGTTTACAAGAGAAACGATGGAGAAGCAGCAAACGTGGTTTTATATCGCTGCCCTGTTCGTAGGAGCGGCGATTGGGCTGGGTACCTCTGAATGGGGAACAGCGCTGCATTATACGGTTTCCCCTGTGCTTGCCATTTTGCTATATAGCATGTTTGCACAGATTCCTTTTTTACAGCTAAAAGAATCCTGGTCCAACCTGCGATTTATTGGTGCTTTGCTGGTCGCTAATTTTATCATTGTACCTGTTGTTGTGTGGTTGTTAACCCTGGCATTTCCGCAACCTCCTGCCGTACTCATAGGCGTTTATCTGGTGCTGCTTACCCCCTGCATTGATTACGTCATTGTTTTTACACAGCTGGGCCGGGGCAATGAGAAATTGATGCTGGCAGCAACGCCAATCCTGTTTGTTATACAAATGGTTTTATTACCGGTATATTTGTGGTTGTTCATTGGGAAGGAGGCAGCACAGGTCATGCAGGTGGGGCCTTTCGTGGAGGCTTTTCTGTTCCTGATCGTAATACCGTTACTGTTGGCTATTCTTACGCAAGTCGTGACTCGAGGCAAAGCCGGAGGAGAACGGGTAATGAACGCGACCGCTTGGCTGCCTGTACCCATGATGGCTCTGGCATTGATTGTCGTTGTCGCATCGCAGATCGGGAAGGTTTACAATGATTTTGCTGTAATTGTGGATGTTCTGCCCATCTATATTATTTTTCTGATCGTTATGCCCTTCCTGTCACGAATCGTTGCGGCTCTATTCCGATTGGATACAGGCGCAGGCAGGGTTGTTATTTTCAGTGCAGGGACCCGAAATTCGCTCGTCGTTCTGCCATTGGCGCTAGCACTGCCCCCAGAGTGGGCCACAATTGCTGCCGCTGTAATTGTAACCCAGACGATTGTGGAATTGGCGGGTGAGTTGATCTACATTCGTATTGTTCCTTCCGTCATACTGCGGGATCGCTGATCCCTTAGAAAAGGAAAAGGAGCCATCCCAGAGTCATAACATGACGGGATGCCCCTTTTACAGTTCAACGAATAGCGCACGTTTTATTTAGTGAATTTTCACATTTCCGGAGACTCATTAAGCATTTCCGTCAGACAACGTTTTGCGGTACTCCCCCGGTGTGATGCCCTCCATTTTTTTGAACACTTTGCTGAAATACTTCTCGTCCTGATAGCCGACCATCTCCGAGATCTTTGCAATTCGCAGGAAAGGGTTCTGTAACAGCAGCTTGGCGTTATTGATTCGCAGCTTGCCCAAGTACTCTGACCAGTTTAGCCCAAACTGCTGCTTGAATTTACGTGAAATATATTCGCGACTCAGGTAGAACCGTGCAGCAATCTGCTGCAGAGACAGGTCCTCCTGATAATGGGCGTCCATATAACGCGCAATCTCACTCATCGGGTCCGGTGTGGCGTGATGATGTGCAGTGAGGGCCTTTCCGGCTGCGAGCAGCCGCTGTTCCAGCAGGGAGCGAAGCAAGGGCAGCGATAACAGTCCTTCACGATCCAAAGGTAACTCGGCGAATGGAATCGGTTGTTCTTCTATCGCTTCATCTTCCTCCTTCGGTGGGGCGCCTGCGGCATCGTCGAGCCAGCGGCCAATCATCCATTCCATTTCATCCACCCATTGCTGTATCTGCTCCGCTGTTACTATATCGAGCCGGGTGATGGGTTCCAACCACTCTGCAACCGCATTGGACACGCTGGTAGCGCGCCCGCTCATGGATGCGAGTCGTAAGGACTCCTCAAAGGCGGATAACCGCAGCCCCTTGTTTCCGATGGAGGACTCCAATGTATCGTGAATACACCGCTTCATTTGCAAAGCATTGCGTCGCCATAACCGCAAGCTTGCTTCCTGATATGCTCCCGAGGTTCCGGTAGGGTGAAATTCACAGCTGGATATTCCAAAATGAAGGCGGCGCTGGATGGTCTGCTCCAGACCATCATTCACTTTTTCGAGAATGGTTTGCAGGGATGAACACTGACCCCAGTACAGGAGAACGATCTCATCCGGTTGCTCAAGCTGGCGGAACACGACACCTTCGGCAGGTGGGGATAACATCTCTGCACAGATATTCAGCACGGAGAATACGAGCAGATCAGGCTGGCTGCGATATTTTGCCAAACATTGAGCATCGAGATGGGAAAGGCTGGTGACAGCTACACTGCAACTGTCGATCTGCTTGGGCAGATTTAATTCATCCCGCAGCCGCTGGAATTGGGTATTGTTGCTTCCACGTCCAACGACAAGCTCAGTGAGCAGTCTGTCATGATAATGCGGACGCATCTGATTGACCACCATGGATTGTCTTGTGGACTGCATCCGAACGGCATCGGCTTCTTTCCAGGCATCGACTGCCCTAAACAAAGATGAATTCAGTTCGTCTGCTTCTACTGGCTTGAGCAGGTAGTCCGTACCACCATATCGAATCGCATGTCTGACCAGTTCAAAGTCATCATAACCGCTGATAACCAGTACCTTGCTATGCGGGGCATGAACAGATATCCATTCAAGCAGAGCCATACCATCCTTGCCAGGCATTCGCATATCGCTGAGTACAATTTGCGGTTGATGGGCCGTGATGGCAGCGACCGCTTCGTGACCATCTGCCGCTTCATACAAGGTATCAATTCCTGCGGCTTCCCATTGACCAAGCAGCTTAATTGCATCGCGGACGTGTTTTTCATCATCGACAATCAAGGCTTTCATGTTGTTCACTCTCCCGCGTATAGTTTGACTATAATCTCCACACCATTCGGTTCCAGATTGCTGATCGTAAGCGTCGCATTGTATCCCGGAGGTGAGTTCAGTTGGAGTCTGCGCATCACGTTACGTAGTCCGATCGACTCGGTCTCGTCCATTTCCTGAGAGGAATCGGAGGATGTGGATGCCAGACGCAAGCTACGCTGGATCTCGGACAACTTCTCTTCCGGGATACACGGTCCGTTATTTTCCAGATGAATCTGAATCCAGTTGTCAGTCGTTCGGTGACTGGATATGCGTATCCTGCCTTTGCCAGGTTGAACATCGGTCCCATGCTTGAAGTAATTCTCAATTAAAGGTTGTAAGGTCATTCTTGGCATTTCGGCACGCAAGGTATTTTCGGCAAAATCCAGTTCGACCTCCAGGCGGTCACCGAACCGCTCTTTTTGAAGTTCCAGATAGAGCCGTGCATGCTCGGCTTCTTCGTGCAAAGTGACCCGAGTCTGGTCCCGCATGCTGTAGCGCAGCATTTTGGATAGGGAAGAGAGCAGCACATACACCCGCTGTCCTTGCTGTTGAAGCGCCAAAGTACCGATGGATTGCAATGTATTATACAAAAAATGGGGATGAATCTGGGCTTGCAGCGCTTTAAGCTGATTCGTTTTATTCGCAATTTCCAGGCGATATTCCCGCAAAATCAAATTGTTCACCGTATCCATCATATCCCGGAAATGACGAGACAGCACACCGATTTCATCCCGACTCGTTAACCGGATATCCACATGCAGGCGTCCTGCCTGAATCTGATTCATATAACGCATTAATTGCTTCAGGGGTCCGGTGATGCGGATCGAGATGAACAGGGTTGCCACAATGACCAATAACAGCGCGGCAAGGGCGATCATGGCGTTATTCCACGTTAATGTGGTGGCACTTGCGTACAACGTTTCATTCGGAATCTGTTTCACAATGGTCCAGTTGGCAAATGGACTGCCTAACTGCTGGTACACATACATCGAATGATCTTGTTCAAAATGCCCTGACGCGGTCTGTACTGTCCCTTTGTCGGAACGTGCCAAATTGAGTTCAGTCGCCGCCTCCTGTCGTAATGCTTCCGTTCCACTAACTTCCGACTTTCCTTCGTAAATAATCTGGTTCTGATTGTCGATGACATAGATCTGTTCCTTTGCCGGATCATACAATCTGCTGCAAATTTCGGCAATGGTATCCATGTTCAAATCGATGGCGAGCGCACCCAAGCGTTCGGTCGAAGGCACATCCTTGATCACACGGTGGAGGGTGATCACTGTTCTTGGAGGGTCATCTGCTGACGCCGCCTTAAAGCCGTAGGAATGACTAAGATGCGCTGATTCGACCCAGATATCCGGACTTTTATTGTCCGATTTTCCATGAAGCGTGTCGGAGTAGGCCTGTTTGCGCTCTTCCCGCTTCGGGAAAGGATTTGCAATCAATGTCGATTGATTGGCAGTAAAGGAGTGCAGATATAGCTGGAATACATCGGGCACAGCCGAGCGTATCGTCTGCAGGGTGGTGTATACCTCGGCAACTGCGCGATAGTCGCCGGGGATTTTCGCCAGATTCCGCAGAAAATTCGGATCATTGTACACAGCCAGCGATGCTCTTGCCACGTTATCCACGTAATTGTTGAGATTGGTGGACGCCTGAAAGATCAGGCGTTTGTTCTCGGCGACGGCCTGCTCGCGCAGGGCGGTCTTGGTCTGGATGAACGTCATGCTGATGGATGCCAGCAGCGGAATCGTTGTGGCAATGAGCATAAAAGCAATTAGCTTGGTGCGAATACTGTAGTATTTTGACATCGTGACACCCCTTCTGGTTGCAGGTTAAGAAAGGACAATATTTTACACCCAACTGTTCACCAGGGTCGGTGTTTCCCTGAACGAGATTGGGGTTTAATAGAACAAGAGACCAATTTCATCCATCTATAGAAGGGGAGAACGATATGAAGCATCGCAAATCTTCACAGCTGTTACAGCAGCTTGTGTTCGTGGGTCCCTCCATCGTCTTTTTTATTCTCATTATCGTGGTCCCTTTCCTGCTTGGCATGGTGTATTCCTTTACCGACTGGAACGGGGTGTCAGCGAACATTCATTGGGTAGGATTCGACAATTTCAAGCAAATTTTCTCGAATGATCCCAAGTTTCTATCTGCGTTTTGGTTTACGGTACGCTTCACCTTGGTAGGTGTAATCTTGACCAATGTGATCGGTTTTTTCCTGGCGTATTTCCTGACCAAACCGCTCAAGACGAGAAACTTTCTGCGCACGATCTTTTTTATGCCTAACGTGATCGGTGGATTGTTGCTCGGCTTTATCTGGCAGTTCATATTTGTGAAAGGGTTTTCAGCAGTGGGCGACGTAACCGGATGGTCCTTCTTCAACCTCCCATGGCTGGGAGATGAACCGACCGCCTTCTGGGGTATCGTCATTGTATTTGTCTGGCAGACTGCAGGTTATCTGATGGTCATCTACATCTCGTCCTTGACCAACGTATCACCCGATCTGCTGGAAGCTGCTGAAATTGATGGTGCCAGCCGCTGGCAGGTACTGCGCAGCATTATTTTCCCACTCATTATGCCGGGAGTCACGATCTGTCTGTTCCTTGCCATCTCCTGGTCATTCAAAATGTTCGATCTCAATCTGTCGCTTACCAAAGGCGGACCGTTTGGATCAACAGAGTCGGTAGCACTGAATATTTACAATGAGGCTTTTGTTAACAATCGGTACGGCATCGGTACAGCCAAAGCACTTGTGTTCTTCGTAATCGTTGCCATTATCACCATGATTCAGGTGCGTGTGACGAAGAGCAAGGAGGTGGAGGCATAGATGGATACGTCAAAAAATTATCGTTTCAGTACCATTGTAACCGAGATTGTTATGATACTCATTGGTTTAATGTTCCTGGTTCCGTTTTACTTCCTGTTTGTCAATTCGGTCAAAACATTCGGTGACCTGCTTACCAATTCGGCCGCATGGCCGGAAGTGTTCCAATGGGGCAACTATGCGAATGCCTGGGAGAAAATCAAATTCCCGTCAGCGCTGATGAACTCGCTCATCGTCACCGTAGTCAGCAATCTGCTGCTGGTGTTGATCAGCTCCATGGCCGCCTACCGAATGGTACGCAGCGATACCCGGTTCAACCGGATTTTGTTCGGCATGTTCATTGCCGCCATGGTGATTCCGTTTCAGTCTATCATGATTCCACTCGTTACTGTAACCAGTAATCTTGGACTGATCGACAGTCTGTTCGGGCTCATCATCTGTTATCTCGGTTTTGGCGCACCGATGTCCATCTTCCTGTTCCACGGATTCGTCAAATCGGTTCCGCTCGAAATTGAGGAAGCGGCACGAGTGGATGGAAGCTCCGCTTACGGCGTGTTCTTCCGGATTGTATTCCCGCTCATGAAGCCGATGTATGTTACCGTCATTATCCTGAATACACTTTGGATCTGGAATGACTATCTGCTGCCATCCCTGATTCTGCAAAGCTCCAATTTGCGTACCATTCCGATTGCGACCTTTGCGCTCTTCGGACAATATACGAAGCAATGGGATCTAGCCCTGCCTGCACTGGTGCTTGGCATCATGCCAATTATCATCTTCTTCCTGCTGATGCAGAAATACATCATTCAGGGGATTACCGCCGGATCAGTTAAAGGGTAAGTGCGAGGGGGTTGTGCGGCTCCGGGATCATGTGCGCTTTCGGTCGCTGTTGCTCCTCGGTGGCCTGAATGAATTAAGGCAAGGAAGCCACCGAGTATCAAAGCGAGCGCTTCGCTCCTCCAGCGCATCATGATCCCTCCGCTCCGACCTCGCACGGAGGTGTGCAAAGGGAGTCATGCCCAGATAGCATGGGCCTGACTCCTGAAGAGAAATGAACAAGTGCAAAAAGTTCAAAAAGGGAAGAGCAAGTAAGAAAAGATGTAAAGGAAAATGGTAAGGCAAAGAGGTATGCAAGAGCGGGCCGCTCCGGGATCATGTGCGCTTTCGGTCGCTGTTGTTCCCCGGTGGCTGCATAAAGCCAACAAGCTGTTATACTGAAACTACTATAGGGAGAGTGTATGTATGAAAAGAATGACCAAGTTGACGTTGCTTATGCTAATTGCTTTTTCCGTAATGCTCGCAGGTTGTGGCAACGGAGATAAGAGTGGAAGTCCTGTCAACACAGACGCTCAAAGTGGCGGAGAGGCTGCTGCCGGAGAGAAAACCATTAAAATCTTTCAATTCAAAGTCGAAATTGCGGAAGCGCTTAACCGTCTCAAGGCGGAATATGAGTCCTCCCATCCAGGCATCAAGCTGGACATCCAGACCGTGGGCGGCGGCAGTGACTATGGCGCTGCACTGAAAGCCAAGTTCGCTTCAGGCGAACAACCGGACATTTTCAACGTTGGTGGATATCGTGAACTGGACACATGGCTCGAATACCTGGAAGACCTGTCAGGTGAGGCATGGGTAAAAGATGTGCTTGATGTTGCCAAAGAGCCGATGACCAAAGACGGCAAACTGTATGGACAACCGCTGGCGCTGGAAGGTTATGGCTTCATTTATAACAAAGACCTTTTCCAAAAAGCAGGCATCACTGAAATTCCAACCACATTGGAACAATTGGATCAGGCTGCACAGAAACTTCAAGCCGCAGGTATTACCCCGTTCTCCAATGGATATCAGGAATGGTGGGTACTCGGCAATCATAACGTAAACGTGGCATTTGCGAATCAGGCAGATCCGGTGAAATTTATCCAAGGCCTTAACGAAGGCACAGAGAAAATCCCTGGTAACCAAGTGTTCACAGATTGGATGAACATGCTCGACTTGACGCTGAAATACAGCAACAAAAACCCACTGACAACTGATTACAATACACAAGTGACTCTGTTTGCAAGTGGAGAAGCGGCGATGATGCAGCAAGGGAACTGGACTCAGGTACAGATTGATGGAATCGACCCTGATCTGAATCTCGGCATTCTGCCAATGCCAATTACGAATGAACCGAATGACAAATTGTTTGTTGGCGTACCGAACTACTGGGTTGTGAACAAGAATTCGCAAGTGAAACCGGAAGCGAAAGAGTTCCTGGAATGGCTCGTGACATCGGATATCGGTAAACAATACATGACCAAAGAATTCAAGTTTATCCCTGCGTTCAGCTCGATTCAGGCATCCGAAGAGGATCTGGGTGACCTCGCAACTGATATTATGAAATACAGTCAGGAAAATAAAACGTTAAGCTGGAACTTCAACCGTTTCCCTGAAGGTGTTCCACAAGAATTTGGCAGCACGATTCAAGCGTATGTGGCAGGCAAATCGGACAAAAAAGCCCTGCTTGATGCGTTGCAACAAAACTGGGATAGTCTGAAAAAGTAAACGAACACGGATCACTTATCCGTATAAGTAAAGTATGAGGGATAACAACCTTGAATCGTTATCCACATACTAGTATCCACAGGCTTGAAGTCATTTCGCAAAATGATTTGGATAAGTAGCCCACTCCAATAGGTCAGCCAGAATTCCATTCTGGTTGGCCTTTTTTTTAGTTTTGGCACTCCACGATCGCGGATCGGAAGAATACAATAAAAAAATGCTTCAGAAATGTGGATAACCCGATCATATCTAGCCCCTCATTGACATATTTAACACAGGGTTAATACTATATGTGGATATCCTGTGTGTACAACGTTCCAAATGTGGACAAGTGCGACAAATTTCGGGCAAAGACCATCTTTTGTTAACGGCAAAACTTGTATTTGTTTAATTAGTACTGTATAGTTCTAAATATGACAAATGAAAAATCAATCTCCGGATCTTTAAAATCCAAGAGTTCCAATCCGGTCAATCGGACCAAGGCAGTGGAAGTAGCCGCTCAGTTATTTTTGCGTCAGGGATACAGCTATGTCAGCATGGATGAGGTCGTGCGGGCTAGCGGGGTATCCAAATCGAATATCTATTACCATTTTAAAAACAAGGAAGAATTGCTCCAGGCCGTGGTACAATACTGGATTGCTCAGTATGAATCAGAGCTATACCTGCTGCTTAGTCAGCGGGAACGAGAGGTGACGGAGCGGATTTATTCGTTTATAGCGTTACTCTCCGCAGGCATGGAAGGGCGCGATTATAAAGGAAGCTGTCCCTTTATTACACTGTACATGCAGACACCAGCCAGCGCACCCGAGGTAAAGGAAAGCATAGCCCGTTTCTTCCGTGAGCTGCAGCCCATAATGGAAAAGCTGGTGCAGCAAGGGATGGATCGTGGGGAATTCCGCAAGGGGATTGAGCCGGGGCCAGCGGCTGCATTATTTATTGCAGCTTTGGAAGGTTCACTTGTACTCGCGGAGACTGCACGTGATATAGGAATTATTGAACAATCAGCACGTACATTTTGTCAGATGCTTCGGTAAACGAAGCTCTTTTTTTGAGTATAACTAGTACTATATAGTACTAAAATAAATGTTGATGAAAAGGGAGAGATTAGAAATGAGTGTACATACTTCGTCATTTTCAAACGCAGAACGTAAGACTGAAACTAATTCGGCTAAGAACAACATAGCGACTGAATCAAGAACTATTTTGATGACGGGCAGTACCGGATTTATAGGTAAAGAGGCAGTAAAACAACTTTGGAACAGTGAGGCGCAGTTAGTGCTGCTTGTGCGCTCTGAATCCAAAGCGAGGATGGTTCTGAATGCATACGGAGTAACGAATTTCAGCCGGATAACCTGTATTCAGGGGGATTTGTCAGCTCCTGGCCTCGGCCTAACCAAAGCCGATCGTGAGCGTGCTCTTCAGGCCAACATCATTATTCATGCAGGTGGAACGATGGATGTCACATTGCAACCGAAGGTGGCAGAAAAGATTTTTATGAATGGAGCAAGAGGCATTGCCGAACTCGCCGAAGATATTCAGCGCAAACACGGATTGAGGCACTTTATCCACGTGGTTGGTTTTATGAGTCCATATGGAAGGAAGAACTCTCCGCCCATATCATCAGCCAATGGAGATGCTGAGGATAAGTCGAACAGACAGAAATCATGGATGAGCAAAGCGTTCCATTCCGAAAGTGCCTATGAGCATATGAAATTCGAAGCGGACCGTTATATTCGACAGCACGCTGAGCAGCATTCATATGTCTTATCTGTTGTAAACCCGAGTACGGTCGTCGGTCCATATCCCACAGGTGCAACTGAACAAACCGGCGGAATTGGCATGATGATACAAGCGATGAGAAGGCGTAGAATGCCGGTGATTCCTGGTGGCCTACAGCATTGGCTGCCCCTTGTATCCAATGATGTGGTGGCACAGACTCTCGTTTTTCTAACTCAGGACAGCAATCCATCCGGCGGCACATATCCCTTGTTGTCCAGAAAAGCCGACAGTCCGGATATGAAGGAACTGATTCGGTTACTTGCGGCAGAGTTGGATGTATCTGCACCTCGATGGTCAGTGCCTCTGCCCATGATCCATGCAGCGATGAAGGCTGGTGGCACAAAGATCAGCGGAATACCGCCCGAATCAATCGCGTTTATTACCAAACAAGAGTTTGAAGTGCAGCAGACGGAGCGGTTATTTCAGCGAATGGGACTAAAGTTGCCTGAAGTTAGCGAGCTATTGCCTTACGTGACAGCCGATTTAGATTATCGTTTCAGCTATCCTGCACAGAATGATCTGCCTCAAGGCTGGACTCGGACGCGCAAGGGCAATCTGGCGGTGCTGGTCCATGAGGGTCAGGGTGACCCATGGGTGATTGTTCATGGTTTGATGAGCAGTGCTGACGATATGATTCCTCTGGGAGATGCGTTATGGAGTATGACGGGAAACCCGGCATGGCTTGTGGATCTTGCCGGATTTGGGCGTTCTCCAGTTCATCGGAACAGGGGAAAAGGGATGGCTTTCAAAGGACAGGTCGAGGCGGTTCGAAGTGTTCTGAATGAGGTACAAGGTCCAGTCAAACTGATAGGACATTCCGTTGGGGCAGCTATAGCCGCAATGGTCATGCAGGAGAGTGTGAGGGAACATATTCAGCTCGCCATGCTGCAACCCGTGTGGGGAGAATCGAAGGACAGAATACAGCGCCTGATATCAAAGTTCCCGAGAAGAATGCTGCAAGGAATGTTATCACGGATGACCCCACAGCAAGTGGTCGAGCAGCTAAAGAGCACAGATGCTTCTGAGATCAATCCAACCCTGCTGGAAGGCTATGCGAGGAGTGCTTCTTCTGGTTTGAAGTCTCCCCGCATCGCAGGAGCGAATGCTGATTTGCTCCACTGGATACAGTTTCATTCCAATGATAAAGTGTCGCAGACAAGTGCAGATGCGCAGCGCACACTCATGATGTGGGGGACAAACGATAAGGGATACGCGCGCCCGGAAAATCTCCATTCATCCGTCCAACAAGTGGAACTGCCCTATGGACACCAATTTCCCCTGTTTCATGCGGAAGAAACAGCTTCACTGCTTGTGGAATGGCAAGTGAAGGGAAGGTACGCGAAGAAATGAAGTGTGCATTCCCGAAATAACACAATATTCAGGTCGCTCAAGAACAAAATGTTACAATATATTACACATACAGTTAGTTAAAATGAATGAAAGCGTTATTTTCACTCCCATTTATACTTGTCGCACAATAAAACGATGCTCATTTTGGCAAGGCGGTACATTGTGACCCTCTTCTGAACTGCGATAGACTTGATTTCAAGATCAACAGCCAAGAGGAGGATGTGTACGATGCCACTTCAAAAAACGTTATTGGCACTGGACGCGCTGGACAGCGCTTATGTAAATGGTGAGAGTGTAAAGCAATTATTTGTTCAATATCCACAGGTTTCGGTTGAAGTGCTGACGGTACAAGGGGAAAAGGGAAGTACGGATTTTGTTAAAATCATCATCCCCGGTACGGACGGCAAGCTGTCCGGAGGGCAGGCCCCGACGATGGGAATTGTCGGACGACTGGGTGGAATCGGTGCCCGTCCAACACGCATCGGACTCGTGTCGGATGCCGATGGCGCCGTCGCTGCTGTCGCAGCAGGACTGAAACTCGCCGATATGCAGACCAAGGGTGATTCGCTCAAGGGAGATGTCATTGTGACGACGCATATCTGTCCGGATGCCCCTACTCTTCCGCATGAGCCGGTTGATTTTATGGACTCTCCGGTCGACATTTTGCAGATGAATGAGCATGAGGTTCTGCCCGAGATGGAAGCCATCCTGTCCATTGATACCACCAAAGGAAACCGGGTGATTAACCATAAAGGCATCGCCATTTCGCCAACGGTGAAAGAGGGATACATTTTACGGGTAAGTGACGATTTGCTCCGAATCATGGAGATGACCACAGGGCAGCTACCGGTGACTTTCCCGATTACGACGCAGGATATTACGCCTTATGGCAATGACTTATACCATATCAATTCCATTTTGCAGCCAGCTGTGGCTACCCATGCACCCGTTGTAGGCGTAGCTATAACCGCTCAATCTGCAGTCCCGGGATGCGGCACAGGAGCGAGCCATGAGGTTGATATTGCAAGCGCAGTTCGTTTGGTCGTGGAGACAGCCAAGGAATTCACGAATGGCACCTGTTCGTTCTACAACGAGGAGGAATATAACCTGATTACTCGTCTGTATGGATCGATGAAAGTGCTTCAGACCCCGGGGATACAGCAGGCCGCTCCTTCTGCATAGTTTAATCCGAGAAGGTCACGATTGATGCGGCAGGTAGAAATGCTGCTATGGATAAACGTGGCATCTACCAGCCGATCTGATATGTAGGAGGCTATAAGATGATTAAGCAGCTTGGCATGATTACGATTGGACAAGCTCCACGGACCGATGTTGCGCCTGTCATTGAGAAGCATCTGGAGGGGCGGGCCGAACTTGTTCAGGTCGGGTTGTTGGACGGACTGTCGGCAGCACAGATTGTTAAGCTGGCACCGGAGCCTGGTGATTATGTCCTGACTTCCCGTCTGCTGGACGGCAGTGCAGCCATCGTATCCCGTGAAAAAATCAGGCCGATATTGGATTGCAAAATCCGTGAGATCGAAGCCTTGGGCATCTCCAATGTTTTGTTGCTGTGCACAGGTTCATTCCCGGGTCTGCGTTCAGCCGAGGTGCACCTTATTGAACCTGATCGCATTATTCCTCCAGCCGTACAGGCGATGGCCGATGGCCGACGTCTCGGGCTTATCGGGCCATTACCCGAGCAAGGCGGACAGCTCGATCTGAAGTTTTCTTCCCTGGTCCAGCCTGCATTTGCCGCAGCTTCTCCCTACACATCCGGCGAAGCCGAATTCCGTCAGGCGGCTGAATCACTGAAGGGACGTGTTGAACTCATTTTACTGGATTGCATGGGGTATGATGAGCGCCACCGTCAGTGGGTTGCCAATGCCAGCGCAGGAATCCCGGTCATTTTGTCGAATGCTCTAATGGGTAAGCTAGTAGCGGAAATGGTCTGACACAGGAGGAGACGAACAGATGAATCAGCAACGAATTGACGTCAGTAAAAATGTTTTGGTGGAATGCCTTGGACTTCGCAGTGGTGAGACGCTGGCTGTCGTGGCGGATGATGCCAAGAGAGAACTGGCCGAATCCATATATGAGGCTGGCAAGGCATTGGGAGCGGATGCGGTGCTAATGGTGATGAAGGAACGAAGCAAATCCGGTGAAGAGCCGCCTGCACCGATTGCCGAAGCGATGAAGCGTGCAGATGTTGCCGTATGCGTAACCCGCTATTCACTAACCCATACGCAGGCTCGTAAACAGGCGGCAGCTGCTGCTGGAACTCGGGTAGCGACGATGCCGGGTATGACGGACGATATGTTCATGAACGGCGCTATCACCGCAGAATATCCCAAAGTGAAGGCTTTGACAGATAAGGTCACAGCCATGCTAAGTGCAGGCAGCAGCGTCCGCATCGAGAAAGATGGACACCAGCTGTCGTTCTCCATACAGGGACGCAATGGCGTACCGAGTACAGGAATGTACCTCAAGCCAGGTGAGTCCGGCAATTTGCCTTCCGGCGAAGCGTATATCGCCCCCGTTGAAGGTATTGGAGAGGGTGAAATCCTGGTGGACGGCTCAATCGCAGGAATAGGTGCGATCAGCGAACCTGTTCTATTGACGGTTAGAGAGGGCCGCCTTATTACGGCAACTGGCGCTGAAGGAGACAAGTTGTTATCCATGCTGGGCGAAGGTGATGGTCGGATTCTTGGGGAATTCGGCATTGGTACCAATGACAAGGCTCGAATTACAGGTGTTGTCCTGGAGGACGAGAAAGTCTACGGCACGATTCATGTTGCTTTTGGCAGTAACAATACCTTTGGTGGCACAGTTGCAGCTGGGGTTCATATTGATGCCGTTGTGCAGAAACCGGATGTGTATGTTGATGATGTGCTTATTATGCGTCAGGGAGAATTGCTCGATCAGAAATAGAGCAGAAAAATCAAGAGATATCCTTGTGGATCAAAGAAAAGGTGTATGAGAGCGTACACAACATATCCACAATGGGGACCGATGCGTAAATTACGCGGTAGGTTTGGCGACAAATACACAACATATTCACAATATATAAATAGTTATCCACATAACTGGGGGTAACTATCAACAGTTTGTGGGTAACATACGCACAAGATATCCACAGCCTGGGGAGGAATGCCGATGTTGGGTCTTATCAGAGTGATTACGCTTCATCATGAAGAGGATATCCACAGACACGGGGCATTGATTGAAGGGCGATATGGCGTTCCGGTTCGGAGTCGCTGTATTCCCGATCAACCGCTGGGGGTATATGATCAGGCCACAGAGCTTCAATCGATTCCCAAAATTGTGGATCTGGCGCGGGAACTCAAACAGGAAGGCTGTACCGCTATCGGTATCAGTTGTGCAGCCGATCCAGCTCTTGCAGACATACGTTCCGCTGTTCACATCCCCGTCTATGGTGCTGGATCATGTGCTGCACATCTTGCGCTTACTTCAGCAGCGCGAGTAGGCGTATTGACCATCCTGAAGGAAGTGCCACTCCTGATTCGAGGAATACTGGGTGATGCCTATATTGGGATGGAGCGTCCCGAAGGTGTGGTAACTACGCTGGATCTCAACACGCCACAAGGGCGAATCGCGGCAATGGAAGCCGCCAGAAGACTGAAGGCGGAGGGCGCCGAGTCCATCGTTCTTGCGTGCACCGGTTTTGCCACGATGGGTTTCGCCATGGAAGTGGAAAAAGAACTGCATATCCGAGCGCTTGACCCGATCTATTCATTAGGGGCAGCCGTGTCTGCATTGAATGTGTGATCAAGGGCGTGCGGGATGTTTGCTATTGGCTGACTTTTAGGTTTGTAGGGTTTGAATTCTAACGCCGATGCTAGGGTGAATAACTGCATCGGCGTTATTTGTGCTGGATAAAGGGTGTCGGGTGTGATGGGAGTAGCGCGGCGAATGTATGCAAAGGGGGTATGTATAATGTATTCTGTTTTATTTTGATGTGGCGCGATAAAGCGATGAGTTTATTTTTAATGTCATTAACTACATCTAACAACGTATTATTATTACTTTATTTTGTGAAATCATTTCATTTTATATGGATATCACAGAATTTCCCGTTTTTTTTGAATAGATAGTCTGGTAAACTATCCAAAAAAATGAGATGCAGTATGCAAGAATGATATGCAAATCTGGCTCAGGGTGGTCGATAGGCTTGAAAACGACAGGTATAACATTGAAGGAACTGTTGAATATTCCTATACTCAGCAAGGCCAAAGTCATTAGCGGACACCAGGGATTGGATCGGGTTGTGCGGTTCGTGGATATTATGGAGGTGCCCGATCTGCAAGGATGGTTGCGAGAAGGCATGCTTATGCTGACAACAGCCTATTCGATTCGCGATAATCCCGGGTTGCTCGGAGAACTGATTTATACGCTTAATGAAGCCGGGGCTGCTGCTTTGGCCATCAAGCCAGCGCGTTTCCTCAAAGAAATCCCGAAAGAAGCCGTTGCAGCCAGTAATGACTGCGGTTTGCCCATCATTGAGATTCCTCCGGAAATACCCTACATGGATATTACGCAGCCTGTTATGGAATTGGTACTGGATCGACAGGCCGCACTGCTTCGCAGGTCAGAGGAAGTATATCGGACGCTGATGACCATGGTGCTTGAAAACAGCGGGATTCAGGCTGTAGGAGACAATGTGGCTGAACTGCTTCAGGCACCTGTAGGTGTTATCGATAATGCGGGACAGATGATTGTGTCTTCACCACCGGATTATGACTGGAAGGAAGCTGTGGACCCACTCGTATGGGAGATTAATCTGGATCGGCGCAAGGTTGCTCGGCTGCTGGTGGACAAGGACTCCCTGGATGAGATGGAACAAGTCGGCATTGAACAGGCCAGACTGGTACTATCGCTGGAATTGATGAGGAACAAGGTGGCGGAAGATACCGAATTGCGTCTTCGAGGCAATTTCATCGACGAGCTGCTGACACCCCCTCTACTGTTACCGCATGAAGCTGAATCGAGAGGTCGCAAGCTCGGCATGAATCCGGAGCATTTATGGGAAGTGGCCGTGATAGAAGGGGAGACGGCTCCGGATGAAGACCTGTTGACTGAATTGCTTGGTCAGGAGGCCAGAAAACGGAGAGTAGCGCCTCATATTGAGTTCCGGACCAACAGGGCAGTCCTCTTTTTGCCAACACCGGAGTCCAGGGATGCAGTGTGGATGGATGACGTTCAATCCTGGACCGATACCATTGGGCTATGGCTCGAAGATCCTGCCAACAAGCTTGGACAGTTCAGGACAGGCGTGGGCACCCAAGTTCCACTTTGGAATATGCATCAAAGCTATGGGGAGGCCAGGAATGCCCTGATGGTATCCTCCCGTTTGTCGGGTGGGCGTACAACCCGGTTTGAGGATGTGGAGGTATATCATTTGCTGAGTGAAACGGCGAATGATCCGGGTTTTGCGGCATTGTTTGAGCGGAAGCTGGGAAAATTGCGGGCTTATGACGATGAACACAGTGGTGACTTGCTGCGGACCTTTTTTTATTATCTGGAAAGCAGGGGGAGCCTGATCGAGACAGCAAATCGCCTCTATATTCACCGGAATTCCGTGAAATACCGGCTGGAGCGTATCCGGGATATTACAGGCTTCGACCTGAACCAGCCGCGTGAACAATTTGTCTGTCATCTGTGTCTTGTGTATTACTACATGAAGCAGGATAAACAAGAGGTGTAGGTCCTACCAATCGGGCACTTGCTTTTCAGCAAAATCAACAATGGAGGATATGGTAGATATAGGTCGAAAAATAGCGAACTATGTCTTAGAGTGTAATTTAACATAACATTAATAGGAGACATTAGTGCACAATCGACAAACGGTTGTGCTTTTTTTTAGCTAAAAGGGACGTAGTTCGACGCAAGGATTATAGGTAAAATAAGCACAATTACAAAGAAGAGACGGATGAACAGACAAGTTTTCTAGACTGGGCCGTCCACAGAGAACCGTAAAACAGCAAGTGAGACATCAGAGTTAAAGGGGTTGATCGATTGTTTGCTTACACGCTCCGAAGGCTGCTGCAGATGATTCCGGCGCTGATCGGCATTGTGGTGATTACCTTCATCCTGTCCCGCGTTCTTCCGGGAGATCCGGCCATTGTCATGGCTGGCGAACAGGCCACGGATGATGTCATTGCCAAAATCCGAATGGACATGGGATTGGACAAGCCATTATTTGTACAATTTTTTAGCTACGTGGGACAGTTGCTTCAAGGCAATCTGGGCTTCGCCTACCATACTGGTCATACGGTGCTGAGTGATTTCGCCACCCGCTTTCCGGCAACCATTGAGCTGACGCTGGCCAGTGTGATTATAGCCATCTGTGTTGCGATTCCGGTAGGTATCATCGCCGCAACTCGAAAAGAGTCCTTTATGGACCACATCTCCAGAGTGTTCTCCCTGATTGGAGCATGTGTACCGATCTTCTGGCTGGGACTGCTATTTATTTACATCTTCTATTCCATCCTTGGCTGGGCTCCAGCTCCAATGGGACGCATTAGCGGGGACCTCAATCCGCCGACGCATATCACCGGATTGTACGTGATAGACAGTCTTATGACCGGAGATATGGTTGCACTCAAAAGCAGTCTTGCACATTTGCTGCTCCCGGCGATATGCCTAAGCACAGGAACGATGGCGATTGTAGCGCGTATGACCAGATCCAGCATGCTGGAAGTCATCGGACAGGATTATGTGCGTACTGCACGAGCCAAGGGCTTGAGTGAAACCGCTGTCGTCGGCAAACACACCCTGATCAATGCTCTGATTCCCACGTTGACCGTACTTGGCCTTCAGTTCGGTGGATTACTCGGTGGTGCGGTAATTACGGAAACGATCTTTTCCTGGCCTGGTGTCGGCGGTTATGTCACAGATTCGATTCTGGCTGCCGATTATGCACCAATTCAGGCGTTCACACTCGTAAGTGCCATTCTGTTCAGCTTTATAAATCTGGCGGTGGATCTGGTCTATGGATTGATAGATCCACGAATCCGTTATGAATAGGGTTGCCGCGAAAGGAGGAGTACCGCTGTGAGTACTGCCGCACCGACTTCCATGGGAACCAAACCTGTACCAGCGGTTGTTCCCAAACCCAAAACCTTTTTGAGACTGTTGCTTCGCAATCGGCTCGCTGTCATTGGTCTGACCTTTATTGTCATGTGGACTGTCATTGCTGCTATTGCGCCGTGGATTGCCCCTTATGATCCGTACGTGACGAATACGGCTGTGAAGCTGGAATCCCCGTCAGGTGGTCACTGGTTTGGTACGGATAACTATGGCCGGGACATTCTGAGTCGTGTTCTGTATGGAGCCAGAATAAGCATTTGGACGGGCTTGATTGCCGTCAGCATCTCGTTTGTAATAGGGGTTCCGCTTGGTGGAATTGCTGCTTATTACGGTGGACGTACTGGCAATATCATTATGCGGGTGATGGATGTACTGCTTGCCTTTCCCTCGCTGGTCCTCTCCATGGCCATTGCGGCTTCAATTGGCAACGGACTGACGAGTGCCATGATTGCTGTAGGGATTGTCGGCATTCCTGAGTTTGCCAGATTGATGTATGGACAGACGGTATCCTTGCGCGAGAAGGAGTACGTGGAGGCCAGCAGAGCCATTGGTGTAAGGGACAGAGTGATTCTGTTTCGCCACATTTTGCCGAATGCTTTGGCACCGCTGTTGGTACAGGCCACACTCGGTATGGGTTTTGCCATTCTGACGGCATCCAGTTTGAGCTTTCTCGGTCTTGGTGTTAAACCGCCTACAGCCGAATGGGGAGCCATGATCTCTGAAGGTCGGGAGTATATCATTTCCGGACAATGGTGGCTCGTGACGTTCCCTGGGCTGGCTATAGCCACATCCATTCTTGGCTTTAACCTGCTCGGCGATGGTTTCCGTGATGTACTGGACCCAAGGTTGCGTTCGGGAAAATAGAGGATGGTCACATCTGCCTCTACAGAACCGATTCATAGATAGCTGATGGGGGAACTGATTTGCGGGGAATGTCTGAGATAAGGGCATGCAAGGTTCCCTCACCGGCAGTAGGCGGATCGAATGCTGCTGCGGTTGGTATCAGGAAAATAAGCAAACTGCTTATCAGGTACTGGTGCACACATTCGCTCTGTCTAATAAAAGCTGCAACGTTTTACAGTATCACATCATAAGACTGGTTCAAAAAGGGGAGGAAACTAAAAATGAAAAAGCTCAAATGGTTTTCTGCAATGATTGCTCTTACCGTTGTTCTTGGCGGCTGTGCCAGCAATGCCAACCAGCAGCCTGCGGCATCCGGCTCAGGAGAGAATACGAAGCCCGCGCCTACACTGACGGTTGCTTACTCTGAGGGTGGAACTACGATGGACCCGGCGGAGGCGAATGACCTGACCTCGGATACATTGGTTCTGGCAACCTATGACCAGTTGGTAACCTATGGTGTCAAAACGGTAGATGGTGCTGACGTTGCCAACACAGAGGATATTCAGCCGATGCTCGCCGAGAGCTGGGAAGTGTCTGATGACAATATGACGTATACATTCAAAATCAAAAGCAATTTGAAATTCCAAAGTGGAAATCCGGTCAATGCGGATGCAGTTGTGTACTCTTTTGACCGTGTAGCGAAGTCCAGCTCCGGCAGCTTTCTATACGGAATGGCGGACATTAAGAGTGTGACTGCCAAGGATGACTCCACCGTCGAGATCGTACTGAATAAAGCAAACCACATGTTCACCCAAATCATTGCCATGTATACCTTCTCCATTGTGGACCAGAAGTTGGTCGAGGAAAAAGGTGACGATTATTTGAAAACAAATGCGGCCGGATCAGGACCGTTCACGCTTGAAAAATGGGACCCGGCCAGTGAAGCGGTCTTCCAGGCCAACAACGACTACTGGCAAGGTGCACCGAAGCTCAGCAAAGTCACACTGAAATTCACGAAAGAAGCCTCCAACCGTGTGCTGCTGCTGAACAAAAGTGACGTAGACATGGCGATCGAGATTCCTCCCAAAGATGTTGCGGCTTTGCAGGAGAACAGTAATTTAACCATCAAGTCGAATGCGAGTAACCGCATTTTGTTCTTCGCGATGAACAACAATGTCAAACCGTTTGATAATGAAAAAGTGCGTCAGGCCATCAGCTATGCGATCCCGTATGACCAATTAATCAACGATGTTATGTACGGTCAGGCCAAAGAGATGAAGAGTGCTGTAGCAAGCAACACACCAGGTTTTACGGATGCAGGCTATGTGTACGAGTACAATCTGGACAAAGCCAAGGAATTGTTGAAAGAAGCAGGTTATGCGGAAGGGTTCAGCTTTGACTTTACCCTCGGTTCCGGATTTGATGATTGGGAATATGACGCGGTTCTGATCCAAGCTGAGTTGGCCAAAATCGGTGTCAAAATGAACATTAACAAAGTGGCTCGTGCTCAGTTCCTGGAACAGCAAAAAGACGGGAATTTAGTCTCTTACATCTCCAAATGGACTTCTTTTGTTAACGATCCTGGATACCACCTGGGCTTCCTGCTCTACGGTGAAGGCTCATCCAACTACATTCATTACAACAATGCGGAAGTGAACAAACTGTGGGAAGAAGCAGGCTCCGAACCGGATCAGGCGAAACGCAACGAACTGTACATGAAGGCACAGGAGATCATTACGACGGAAGCGCCATGGGCATATCTTTACGAATACAACCGGGTTGTTGGCATGAATAACAAAGTCAGCGGATATGTGTATTACCCGGATGAGGTTCTCCGTTTCTATCCACTTAGCAAAGAGCAGTAATTGAACGGACGTCTCGGGGGACAGGCAATTATGCCTGTCTTCTGACGATTCGTATTGACCACAATACAACCCATATTTGGAAGGAGCCTGATCAGGATGGATTGGAAAAGGAAGGTACTTGATGCAATTGAGGAAGGCCAGGACGAATTACTGGAGCTATGTTCACAATTGATCCGTTTTCCCACGGAGAATCCTCCAGGAGATTCGCGTGAGATTAGTGCTTTTATTATCGAATATCTGCATCAGGCTGGAATCGACACCAAAGTACACGCGGCAACGGAAACCATGTTTAACCTGATCTCGACGTTGAATGGAGAAGGCGCAGACAAGTCAGATAAACATCTCATTTTCTGTGGTCATACAGACGTTGTGCCAGCCGGGGATCTCTCCCGTTGGGATTTTGATCCGTTCTGCGGCGAAATCAAGGACGGATACATGCTTGGACGCGGAGCATCCGACATGAAGGGCGGACTTGCGGGCCTGATCTATGCAACGGTTATTCTGGCGAAGCTGGGTGTGCCTTTGCGTGGTGACCTGTCGCTGATGATTGTCCCGGATGAAGAAACAGGTGGTGATCTGGGGGTGCCGTGGGTGCTCGAACGTGGTCTTGCAACCGGAACCGCCGCAGTAATCGCTGAACCTTCCAGCCCGCAGCATCCAACGATTGGACAAAAGGGGAGCTGCTGGTTCGAGTTCACGGTGGAAGGCACGCCGGGTCATGGCAGTTTGCAGCCCATTGTAGGGGATAACGCGATTGTGAAGGCAGCCAAAGGCATTGAAGCCTTGCAGCGGCTGTGGGACATCAAGCCGGACATCCCGGAAGAAGTAAAGGATATTATCCGCATCTCGCAGGAGTATGCGCGTGACCGCGAACAGGCAGGTCTGGCCTATCAGGTGTTCGACCATGTCACGGTAAATATCGGTTCAATTCAGGGTGGAACCAAGGTGAATGTGGTTGCGGATCGCTGCACTGTTCAGGTGGATTCGCGTGTCCCATTTGGTGTGGATTACCGGGATGTGCTCGATCGTGCCCGCTCGCTGCTGCTTGAAGCGGGAATTGAGTCAGAGCTGAAGCCGTTTGGCTTTCAGGGCAACGCAAACTGGACTCCAGCGCATGAACCGATCGTTAGCCAACTGGTGGAGAGCATCAGCGAAGTGAGCGGCGAAGAGGCGTACGGTGTGCTTCAATGGGCATCCAGCGATGCACGCCACTTCCGCAATCATCAGATTCCGGTCTTGCAATATGGTCCGGCAGAGCTGTGCACGATTCACAATTTTAATGAAAAAGCACCCGTGTGGCAGATTATCCAGTGTGCCAAAGTGTATGCCCTCAGCGCGCTTAAATATTTGGGTGTGGAAGGTCTGGAAGAGGAGACCGCATCTAAGGTTTTGAACGAAGCATCTTCGGAAGGAGCTGCGACCTTCAAGCGTTAATTCTTTTCGGGAGAGAAGGACGGTTGGAGAACCAAGCTGAATGAACGACGGAGTGGTAGGGACATGTGTACGGGTGTAGAAGATTCAGAATGTAATGGTATGGGAGGGGAACAACATGACTGCACTGCTCGAAGTTTCGGATTTGCGGACAGAGTTTATCACGGATGCAGGCGTCATCCGCGCCGTGGACGGGATCAGCCTTTCCATACGGCAGGGTGAGACGCTGGGTATTGTCGGAGAGTCAGGATGCGGGAAAAGTATTACCTCGTTATCGATTATGCAGCTGCTCCCCAAGAAGATAGGCCGTGTGGCGTCCGGACAAGTCCGTTTTCAGGGGAAAGATATGCTCAAGCTGTCCGGAAGGGAGATTCGCCGGATTCGGGGCAACCGAATGGCGATGATCTTTCAGGAGCCGATGACCTCACTTAATCCGGTATTCAAAGTCGGCAAACAAATTTCTGAGGCGGCACGATACCATCTGAAGCTGGGCAAAAAAGAGGCTTGGGCACGGTCGGTTGAGATGCTGCGCAAAGTCGGTATTCCCCGTCCTGATAAAATTGCAGAACAATACCCGCACCAGCTCTCAGGTGGAATGCGCCAGCGGGTGATGATCGCCATGGCGATGGTATGCAGCCCGCAGCTGCTCATCGCGGATGAACCGACAACGGCTCTTGATGTGACCATCCAGGCGCAAATTTTGGACTTGATGCGTGACCTCCAGCGGACGGAAAATATGGCAATCATGATGATTACCCACGATCTTGGCGTTGTAGCTGAGATGTGTGATCGTGTCATGGTGATGTATGCCGGACAAGTGGTGGAAGAGACGGATGTCAAAACCCTTTTTGCCGATCCCAAGCATCCGTATACCCGCGGTTTGCTCGCTTCACTGCCACAGCTTGCGGGAGATCAGGATCGTCTTCAGTCCATCCCGGGTCAGGTGCCGAATCCGGCCCATATGCCGTCAGGCTGCCGTTTTGCCCCTCGATGTCCGGTGAAGGAAGCACGATGCGAGACGATAGAGCCCGAATTACTGGAGACAGCACCAAGTCACAGCTGCCGCTGTCTGCTGCAACAGGAGGGGATCATATGAGTGCGATACTGGAAGTCAGAAATCTGAAGAAGCACTATCCGATCCGCAAGGGCCTATTCTCCAAACAGGTCGGTGCCGTCAAAGCAGTCGATGGTGTTACGTTGTCCGTGGAGCGGGGTGAGACGCTTGCCGTGGTCGGAGAGTCCGGTTGTGGCAAATCCACCACAGGTCGTGCAATTTTGCGCCTGATTGAGCCGACGGATGGCGAGGTGTTCTTCGAAGGCAAGGATGTACGAAAGCTGCCCCCAGAAGAGCTGCGCCGTTTCCGAACGGATATGCAGATGGTGTTCCAGGACCCGTATGCCTCACTCGATCCGCGCTGGACGGTACAACGTACACTGGAGGAGCCGCTGATCACCTATCACAAGTTGGGAAAAAACGAGCTGAAAAGCCGAATCGAAGAGCTGATGGAAGTAGTCGGATTGTCTCCCTATCAGGCACACCGCTTCCCACACGAGTTCTCGGGTGGACAACGCCAGCGGATCGGTATTGCTCGTGCCCTCGCCCTGAACCCGAAATTCATTGTGTGTGATGAGCCAGTGTCAGCGCTGGATGTGTCCATTCAGGCACAGGTGCTGAACCTGATGCAGGATCTCCAGGAACAATTCGGACTGACGTATATGTTCATCTCTCATGATCTGTCCGTCGTCAAGTTCATCAGTGATCGTGTAGCGGTTATGTATCTGGGCAAAGTGGTTGAGCTTGCGCCCACATCTGAGTTGTTCACTGAGGCACTGCATCCGTATACCAAAGCATTGATGTCCGCTGTTCCGGTTCCCGATCCGAATGTGCAAAAGGAACGGATCGTCCTGGGCGGCGACGTGCCCAATCCGGAGAATCCCCCGTCCGGCTGTACGTTTCATACCCGTTGTCCGTATGTGAAGGACGAATGTCGATCCGTTATTCCGGATCTGAGGGAGATTTCCCCGGGACGCCAGGTGGCGTGTCATTTGTATTAGGAAGGCTGAAAAGAACCAACCGAAGACACTTTCTTGTCCGCGAATCTGGTGGACATGAAGGTGTTTTTGACGTGGGTATCCTTGTCGAGACCGTTGTTCGATTCGAATTCTCTGCTCTTCCATCAGGACACAAAATCGACATCCATCATTCCGCAGGTAAAAATTTATCTGACATAGACCGATATAATAGTAAAGGCTTGAGCAGCGTGAAGTCCAAGTAGCGGCAAATGAAGGATCTAACGAAAAACGTGAGATCGTGTTCTTGGATCTGTAGATATCGTGCTAAGTAAATTCTCATGGTAAAGATTATGATAATCAAGACTTCCATGAAACTGAAAACAAGAAGGGTTTGGATATAACTATGGATGAGGAAGTTCAAGTTCAATACATTAATTTCTCGATTGGAAATCAGATTTGTGCGCTTCGTATTGATGAAGTTCATGAAATTATCAGAATGCTCCCTGTGACCACGGTTCCTTTTGGCAGTCCCGAAATCAAGGGTTTTACACCTCTGTACGGCAAAGTGGTTTCTGTGGTCAGTGTACGTGTTCTGCTGGGCATGCCTGATGAGGAGCCTACACCTGCCACACGCATCATTGTTGTGCCTTACCACGACGGTTATGTGCCGCTCGTCGTGGATTCCGTGGATTCCGTTGTGACATATGATCGATTTGAAGAGCCTACGGAGGAATATCGTCGTTACACAACAGGAATATTCAAGGAAATCGCCCACAATGACGATCATGAGGCAGGCATTCTTAATCTGGATGTATTGCTGGGCAACTTAACCAGATTGCAGTAAATGCAACTCATAAGTGACATATACAAAGCACATATCGAATGGATTATGAAAATGCTCCTTACCCCTTTCGGGATAAGGGGCATTTTTTTGTGTAAGCATCTTTCTTCAAACGCAAAGGCGTGGCGTGTTTCACCTTTTAATAGGCATACATAATATAGTATGAAGTGGTTCAGAGATGTTTTTTCGAAGTGATGTAGCACTTTTTATGCGTAAACGTTTTTAAATCCGAGCATTTTCGTATATGATGGAGAGTAACAATGCGAAGGGATGACGGGAGACTGTAATGATGCAATCGCTGTATGGAGTATGGCTTGGTGACGTATTTTTTTGTTTTTCCGGTGAAACATCGGAGCCGCGTGTGGATGCATGGAGCCACGTGGTAAGGAAGCTGAATTTTGGCGACGGGGGTCGTCTGTTTCAGCCTGCCGCTCTGCGTCTTGCGGAGCTTCGTTGGCCCAATCCGATGCGTAATGCCGCAGAAGCGAAGGGTACGAAGCGGCGTCAATTGCTCGGACGGACGTTGGAAGGACTGGCAATCTCGCCCAAAGATACATTCAAGCTGCTGCTCCATTGGGATGACAGTATATTGAATGCGGCAGGAATTCAGGCTGGAGAAGAGATTCGCTACTGGGTAAAAGCAGCGCAGTTTACACAGGAACTGCTGCTGCGCGGAGAATTTGCTCCGTCTGCTGAATTTGCCGCCAAGACGGGTGCGCGTCGCCGGACCGGGCAAGAGACGCTGACAGGGGTATGGCGTCCGCGTCTGCTACAGGAAGCGGATGTGGAACGTTTCCGGGAGTTGGCGGAATCCATGCCACCGATCGGCTTGTCTGCCCCCGGAGCATATGCATCTTCTGAACCGGAATCACGGGAGGAAGCGGGAGCGACCGTATTATTTTCATTTATGAGCGGAATGGTTCATGCGGTTGTCACGGGTGAGATGGAAGGCATGGATAGTGAACTGTCTCGTTACCGCACATCTTTCCGGCGTGGCTCCTCTCCAGTAGTGGAGTTGTGGTGGAACAGTCTGATCTCGATGTTCCGCCCGGTGACGGTTCAGGGACCTACGGAAGAAATGGCAGAGCTCATTGGAACGCTGCAAGAAGCTGGTGGTACAGCGAGACCCGTGGTAGGCAGTGAAGAAACGGCTCCCACAGAAGGTGAGCTGAAACTGGTACTGCGGCTGGAACCGCCACTGGGTGATCATGAAACATTGTGGGGGATTACCTTCTGGGCAGATAGTGTGCAGGAATCTGGTCTGAGATTGCCTGCACGCACGATCTGGGCACATCCGGAGCGCGATCTGGATCGAGGGAAGGTGTGTTATAGTTCAGCTGCAGAACAGCTCCTGATGGCACTGGGTCATGCGGCAGAACTGGCACCGGAGCTGGAAACGGCGCTGCTTCATGCTCGACCGGAAGGAATGAAGCTGGAACAGCAAGCCTTTTTTGAATTTTTAACCTATGCTGTGCCTCGACTACAGAAGGCGGGAGTAACGGTATTAATGCCTTCCCGCTGGAGCCGTGCAGGGAAACGCCGCGCCGGATTACGTTTGCAGATGATCAATCGTGGAACAGAAAGACCGCTAGGAGCTCCGTCTGCACTGGGCATGGAGCAGCTGGTTGCCTTCAAGGCAGAACCGATGCTGGACGGGAAACCTGTTACGGCAGAGGAGCTGGCTGCCCTTGCGGAAGCAACAGTGCCTTATGTGATGTTCCGCGGTGAATGGATTGAAGTGGATACGAAAGAGATTCGCCAGGTTCTGCGTTATATGAAAAAAGAAGAAGAACAATATATGCCACTCTCCGAATGGCTGCATCTCGCAGCTGAGGAAGGCGAAGATACCGCATGGAAGGGGCTTTCCGTCTTTGGTGCGGAATCCGAGGGGCTGCTGTCCTTTTTGCTCGACGGACAGGTGCTCCGCAGTATTGAGCCGCGTCAGGTTCCGGCAGAGCTGCATGGCGAGTTGAGACCTTATCAAGAGCGGGGGTACCAATGGTTGTCCGCCATGCGTGAACTCGGTTTCGGTGTATGTCTTGCCGATGATATGGGACTGGGGAAAACGATTCAGGTTATTACCTGCCTGCTGGACTTGAAACATGAGGAACAAGAGGCCGCAGCTGAGGAAGCGCGTGAGCACGAAGCGTTTATGGGGATGGAAGAAGAATCCGCGAACGGTGAACAGCCACATGTGCATGATGCGCATCTGCCAGCACTTATTGTGTGCCCTACCTCGTTGCTCGGGAACTGGCAGCGTGAGCTGAAGCGGTTTGCCCCGAATCTGTCGTTATATATCCATCATGGAGGACAACGCTTGCATGGCAATGCTTTTCAGGCAGAAGCGCAGTCCCATGATATTGTGCTGACGACCTATCATCTGGCAGGCCGGGATGGCCCGGATCTGGCTTCACTGCACTGGTCTACCGTTGTGCTCGATGAGGCGCAATATATTAAGAATTACCGTACGAAGCAAGCGCAAAGCGTCATGCGACTGTCTACGCCGCATCGTATTGCGATGACGGGTACACCAGTGGAGAATCGGCTAAGTGAGCTGTGGTCCATTTTCCAATTCCTCAATCCCGGGTATCTGGGTACGGCTTCTTCATTCCGCCAGCGGTATACAGGAATGGGTCCGTCGGAAGAAAGTGCAGCATCTTTGCGTGAGCTTCATCGGCTGGTATCGCCCTTTATGCTGCGCAGGCTGAAAAGTGATCCGGATATCCGCAAGGATCTGCCGGAGAAGCTGGAGTTAAAATCCTATTGTTCTCTGACACCAGAGCAGACGGTTCTGTATCAGCGAGTGGTGGATGACCTGATGGGCGGATTGGATGGACGAAACGGTATTGCCCGTAAGGGGATTGTATTGTCGTCTCTGACCAAGCTGAAACAGATCTGTGATCATCCTGTACTGGCGGACAGCAGCCGCAAGGATCATGGCAAGGCTGAGGCGTCCGGTAAAATGGAGCGTCTGTTGGAGTTGCTGGATGCAATCCGTGATAACGGTGAATCGGCGCTGATATTCACTCAGTATGTGGCGATGGGGGAACTGCTCGTATCCCGGCTCACACAGCGGTATGAGGAAGAACCGTATTTCCTGCATGGCGGTGTGTCGAAGTCGCAGAGGGATGATATGGTGGAAACCTTCCAAAAAGGGGAGGGGCCGTCTCTGTTTGTCCTGTCTCTCCGTGCCGGGGGTGTGGGCTTGAATCTGACACGTGCGAGCCATGTTGTTCACTACGATCGGTGGTGGAATCCTGCGGTGGAGAATCAGGCAACGGACCGGGTATTCCGGATTGGGCAGAATCGGAACGTGCAGGTGCATAAGCTGATCTGTCAGGGAACTCTGGAGGAACGGATTGATGAGCTGATTGAGAGCAAAAAGGCGCTTTCTGAGCAAGTCGTCGGTTCTGGTGAGAACTGGTTGACCGAAATGTCGGATGATGAGCTGCGCGGCCTGATTTCGCTTCAGGGCGAGACATGGCTGTAAGTTTTAAGATATATAGGGAATATAGAATGTAGAGATAAGGAGGGGGATTGTTGTGAGCGAAAAATGGAATGTAGAGCTGCATATGTCCCCCGGTGGATGGACAGCAGAAGTCAGTGCCGCTGTTGATGCAGGCAAAGAGGCTTCAGCAGCGGCAAGCAAGGCCGAATCAGCCAAAGGCTTGTTCACGGTAACAGGCACGCTGCGGCAGCTTAGTGAGGCTGAACGCGAGGCTGTGCTGGCACAGCTGCGCAAGCGACCACTGTCGCTGTACGCGCTGCTGCGCGGCGGCCCAGCCCCGGCAGAGCTCGCCGGGCTGCTGCCCGCTGCACCGGCGGCTGGGGCCGCGCCTGGCCCAGCCGCCGGCGCAACGCGCGGCGCTGGCGGTGCAGCGGCGTGCAC
>NZ_JASOYM010000025.1:0-32224 GCF_030226665.1 Paenibacillus sp. UMB7766-LJ446 | reverse complement strand
TCGAAGCTTATTTGTTTCGCTTGCCGCACCGTGTTTCTCGTGTTTTCTTGGCCGGAATTAGAATATACCATGTACAGTTTTTGAATGCAAGCTTTATTTTCATATTTTATAAATTCATTTCCTACATACTCTCTCCACCTATTCCCTCGATTCATCCCCAGTACGACAAGTCATGGACCAAACCTGAAAAACGAGCTTAAATCTAATAGTTTAATTCATCCCGTAGCAGAAACTATCATTCCAACCTCGGAGATTAACAACTCTCTTACATTACACCACTATCTATTATATATAGTAGAATATCTTTCAAACAGCTTATATCCAGCTTGCCGTTAACTAGACCACTTTGTCTGTTCGCCGTACCAGCTCATGAACAATGTTTTATCAACCTGAGCCAGAACTGAATCAAAAACCATCAAATCGTAACTCATATTTGTTTCTCCTTTATATATAGAAGAGACAAAAAAAACGGAAGCCCCGATATCGTATCGAGGCTTCTGCTTCTTCATTTTTTATCATAACGAACCCATGACAAGTAATTAACCTATTTCTATCCGTTAAACTTGTTATTCTCCACCGATGAATACGTACCGGCATATAACAATGATAGCCAATATCCACATAAGCCAATGTATCTTCACTTTGCGCTCCGTAACCAGGTTACTGAATACGGCCAGAATGACATAGGATACAATACCTGCGGAGATCCCGTTCGCAATTCCTCCAGTAAAAGGCATCAATACGATTGTAAGAAAGGCTGGGAAAGCCTGCAGGAAGTCATCCCACTCAATGCTGCGAACCTGGCTCATCATCAAGACACCGACGATGATCAATGCCGGAGCTGTTGCAGCGGACGGAACAACCAGTGCCAGCGGAGCAATAAACAAGGCCAGGATGAACAGAATACCTGTTGTTACAGAAGTCAGACCTGTACGTCCACCAGCTTCGACACCAGAGGCACTTTCAACGAAAGCAGTAATGGTACTCGTACCCAGGGCAGCACCCGCACTTACACCCACAGCATCGACGAGCATTGCTTTACCAATCGTTTTCTCGCCTTTCTTCTTGTCCTTCATAATCCCCATTCGCGTTGCTGTACCAACCATCGTTCCGAATGTATCAAACAACTCTACAAAGGTGAAGATGAAGATGATTTCAAACAATCCAAGACTAATTGCACCTTTTAGATCCAGTTGACCAACCGCCAGATCGCTGAAGTTAGGCAACCAGCTTGCACCGGACAAGCCACTAAGATTCGTAACGCCCATCGGTATACCAATTAACGTTGTGGCAATAATACCGATTAGCAGTGCACCTTTGACGCGCATAACCATCAGTACAGCAATAATGAGTAGTCCGATCAAGGCCAGTAATGCATCATGATGCGTTATAAAATTACCCAAAGACAGATTGAAGCTGCTGCCCGGAATCGGCTGGCTCAGATCCGCATCTGGTGCAACATTGACTGTTACCGCGACCAGATTAGCCAGTTTGAAACCGACAATGGTAATAAAAAGACCAATACCAACTGTGATTGCCATTTTTAATGAATCCGGAACTGCAACGAGCAGCATCTGACGGATCTTGGTCACAGTCAAAATAATAAATACGATACCAGAGATAAATACAGCTCCGAGAGCGGCCTGCCAGGAAATCGCTCCGTTTGAGCTCAAAACCACGGTCATGAAATAAGCATTCAACCCCATGCCTGGTGCAAGGGCGATCGGAATGTTAACGAACAATCCCATGATAATAGTCATCAAACCAGCACCTACGGCTGTTGCAAAAAATACGGCATTATCCGACATTCCGGCTCCAGTTGATCCCAAGAACAGCGTGTTGACAAAAAGAATGTACGCCATTGTCATAAAGGTAGTGAGACCCGCAACAATCTCCGTTCTAACGTTCGTTCCGTTTTCTTTTAATTTAAAGAAACGATCCATAATTCACCAATTCCTCCTTAGAGATGTTGAAGCCATATTGAAAAACGACAAATAACCCTAAGATGAATGCATCACCCAGGGTTTTAGCTGATGAGGAGTGGCACGGTGCCAATACGGAGAACAAAAAAAATTCTAATGTGCGTGGTGTCATGCCCGACGCAATCATGTAGAATTCATGTGCTCAGCCTTCTCCTCTTCGTAGCCAGATCATTAGGGTGATCTCGTAGAGACTCCCGGGCCAATCCCCAGGATTATACGAAGTAGTTATGCGCTATTTGTGTGTTTCCCATCACTATTTTAGGAGGGTTGCATCTAGTTGTCAATGAGAAAAACGAATGTTATTCGCACTCATTAACTAAATCGTTCGTATTATTTAACAAAATGAACCAGTTCAGCGGTTTACAACCCAAATTTAAATGAGGTTTCCGGTGAATTTTTCAAGTATATGTTGATCTTGCCAAAGGGTATTTCCATCATTTGCAATATATCAAAAAGCTACCGCAGTCAAAGGTGGCATGCACACGATGATCCATGGTAGCTTAATAGGTTATTGATAGAATAATTATGTGATGAGGATAATGTATTTGGGTATTCGAAAGATTAGGTATAGAGAGCGGACTGCTCGGTTACGAGTTCATTTTTTTACATGATGGGTCCTATATTCTAAATCTCTGTTTGAACGTCCTGTACCTGCTGTTGTTCCGGATCAGTAGTACCGGTTGTTCCTTTATACAACTCCTGATTCCGGGTCTGATCGGAAGACGAATCTGCTGCCTCTACATTTGCAAATGAAGAATCCCCCGCACCGAGAGCCAAGTCCTGCATACCCGAGCCGCATCCTGCCAGCATCACCATCAGAAATGCACTTCCAATGCCCATCTTCCATTTGCTCATATTGTCGGTTTTACGCATATATTCAATTCTCCTTTCAGTGCCATGTAGCCGTATTATGTACTCAGTGTACAAGCCCCACATGAAAACAAGCTGAAATGAACCTAAAAAAGAAATTAAATATTTAGAGATTCCTCGTTATCGTTATACCACCATCCACTCTCATCCCATATACCTGCTGCCATAATCGCCTGCTTCGCGGCTTTTTGCTGTTTGGCATTTTTCAAATGAACCATCATTCTTACCAAGGATTTACGATGAATCAGGGATTCGATATCCTCAGCGGTAATCTGTTTCATTTGCAGGAGAGCGAGCTCTTTCAGGCTAGTGCGGCTACCTCCTTGCGAGTCCATCCGGGTTTGAGTTCGATTCTTTGTACAACACCAAATGAAAGAAAAAAAAAGAGACCGAAGCTCCTTTGAAGGAAACTCCGATCCCTTGTTATTTCATCTGTGTAGTTAAACTTCTATTCCCACTCAATCGTTGCTGGTGGTTTGGAAGTTACGTCATACACGATACGGTTTACGTTATCCACTTCGTTAACGATCCGCACGGAGATTTTCTCCAGTACGTCCCAAGGGATACGTGCCCAGTCAGCTGTCATACCATCGATGGACGTTACAGCACGGATACCTACAGTATAGGAATACGTACGCGCGTCACCCATTACCCCAACACTCTTCATGTTAGGCAGGGCTGTGAAGTATTGCCAGATTTCGCGGTCAAGACCGGCTTTGATAATTTCTTCTCGCAGGATGTAGTCCGAATCACGAACGATTTTGAGCTTGTCCTCAGTCACTTCGCCCAGTACACGGATAGCCAGACCCGGACCTGGGAACGGCTGACGCCACACGATTGCTTCTGGCAGACCGCACTCTTCGCCGACTTTACGCACTTCGTCTTTGAACAAAGCGCTCAGTGGTTCGATCAGCTTGAAGTTCATGTCCTCAGGCAATCCGCCCACATTGTGGTGGGATTTGATCGTTTGAGCTGTCGCTGTGCCACTTTCCACGATATCCGTGTACAGTGTACCTTGCGCCAGGAATGCAAAATCATCAAACTGCTTGGACTCTTCGTCAAATACGTAAATAAACTCGTTACCGATGATTTTACGTTTTTGTTCCGGATCATCCACGCCTGCCAGTTTGGAGAGGAAACGCTCTTGTGCATCAATTTTGACAACTTTCATGTCGAATTTGCCGACGAACGTCTCCATTACGCTCTCCGCTTCGCCTTTGCGCAGCAGACCATGGTCGATAAACATACATGTCAGTTGGTCACCGATGGCTTTGTGAAGCAATGCAGCCACAACGGAGGAATCCACACCGCCGCTAAGTGCGCACAATACTTTACCGTCGCCCACTTTTTCACGGATATCCTTGATCGTATCTTCGATGAACGTCTCCATGCTCCAGTTGCCTTCGCAACCACAGATTTCGTACAGGAAGTTTTTAATCATTTCATTACCGCGAACAGAGTGGCGCACTTCTGGATGGAACTGAACAGCATACAATTTGCGCTCGTCATTGCTCATCGCAGCGATTGGCGCACTTTCCGTGCCTGCATCCAGTTTGAATCCAGCAGGAAGAGCAACCACGTGGTCACCATGACTCATCCATACCGTATGTTCACCTTCGATACCTTGTGCAAGAGCAGCACCTGGCGCAAACTCGATATCCGCTTTACCGTACTCGCGCTTCTCGGAACGCTCCACTTTACCATCAAGTTGTTGTGCCATGAGCTGCATACCGTAACAAATTCCGAAGATTGGCAAGCCCAGATCATAAATGGCCGGATCTACGTGTGGAGCATTTTCTGCGTAAACGCTAGATGGTCCACCCGAGAACACGATACCCTTTGGTGATAATTCTGCGATTTTCTCCGCTGGTGTGTTATACGGCAAAAGCTCGCTGTATACGCCGAGATCCCGGATTCTTCTGGCGATTAACTGGTTGTATTGTCCCCCAAAGTCAAGGACAACCACTATTTCATTTTGCTTATTCATTACCGTGCCTCCCTCAATTAATGAAACTAATTATACGCAACGACAAAACATACCGTCAAGGAAAGGCGAAACTCCTTTTTTCGACATCTCAAAACATGGTAAATCCAACGTCTGAAATTACGGTATTGGGTCGAATATTTTTACTTTGATTCCATTCATTCCCGATGGGAAATATAAGAAAAGGCTTTATGCACTTTTACCATCATAAAAGAGATCTTCCGCATGAAGCTCATAGTGTATGCCCGCGGAAAGACGCCTCGTTCGCTTATAGGGCGAGAAAGGCGTCTATGTATAGCGGTGCGCTGTACTTCGTGTTACAGCGCCTGCATCCGCCGGGCCAGATGAAGCGCCCGGCGCAGGAAGTCCAGACTGTCCGCACGCAGCGGACGGTCCGGCCCGTACAGCAGCCGTTCCCAGTCGGCTGCAAACCGCGCGATGTCCGCGCCATCCGTGCCTGTGGCCACAGGGGGTGACGCTGCATATTCACGCAGCGTCATTCCCGGCGGCCGCGGGCCGTAGTGGCGCGCGAGCGCGGCCCAGACCGGAGCGGCGGCGCTAAGCAGCCGCTCGCGGTCTGGAAAGCTGCTGCGCGGCCACGCCAGCAGCAGCCTTAGGCGCAGCGCGGGGCGAAGCCGCCGCATGCGCACGGCCCCGGCGGCGCACAGCAGCGCCGCTGCCGCAAGGGCTGCCGCGGGCCATGGGTGCGCGGCAATGGCCCGTGCGCGGGCGAGCAGCCATGCGCCCGCGTGAGCCACCCCGCCGTCTGTCTGCGGCGGGGTTACGGCAACGGGCTGCTGCCCGCTAAGTGCAGCAGCGTCTTGGCCTTCACCCTGAGTCATGGTGAAGCCAGGCGTAGCCTCGAATGGCATCCAGCCCGCGCCGGGGAAATACACTTCAACCCAGGAGTGTGCATCTCCCTGAGTAACGATGTATTGCCCGGAGTCGTCCGGGTCTGCTTCACCCGGTCCAAAACCCTTAACCCAGCGTGCCGGGATGCCCTCTGCACGCAGCAGTACAATCATGGCTGTTGAGAAATGATTGCAATATCCCTGCCGTGTGACGAACAGAAAATCGTCCACAAAATCAGTTCCTCGGGGTGGCATACGGGTATCCAGCGTATATTCGGCGTGTTCGGCTAAGTAATTCTTCACGGCTTGTACAGCATCATAACGGGTATCGCTGCCCCGAATGATTTCCTTGGCAAGAGCCTGTACACGCCCGGGAAGCGACGTCGGCAGTTGCAGATACGTTCTGCGAACAGCGGCTGGATCCTTCATTGTGGACGTCTTCTCCAGAAGGCGTAGTTGTTCAGGTGTAGCCACAGGAATCATCACATCTGCCGTATAACTTTTGACCGGCTGATCGTCATAGGTACCCGCGAGCCATAACGTTGCTGAATCTTCATTCGACAGAAGTAAACGTTTGTTCTTCTGAAGATCACTGTTCTTATCCTGGAACGAAAGATTGAGCGGCGTTCCGCCTGTAAAAAGGGGATTTGGTCCTCGCCATTCTCGCTTCATTGTCACCGTTTGACGAATATGCTGCCAATAGGCTGGATACTCCCAACCATCGGTACGCACCAATCCGGATGGACTTGCCGTCGCAAAGCTTTGCACCGGATCGCTCCAGGTGCTTCCGTTATAATATGAACGGGTCTCGCCCCGCCAATACGTAGCTTCCGGGCTTTTCGCCGTAAAAAAAATCATGTCTCCCTGTACCAAAGGGGCCCCCATTGGTGCATCTGCTGTACTATATCCTGTGACGGCGGTTGCGGCAGGAATACTTCCGTGCTGTGTATAGCCTGCCCAGCGGGCCAGCCGCTCACCCATCTGCTCAAGGGATATCCGTTCCGGCGGAGGAAGGGAAGCAAGCTGACCAGGAATCGCTGAGCAAAGTACCATACCTGCCGACACCGTAAGTGTTACTGTACACCAACGGCCGTAAGGACTGTTCCTAAAGATCGGGGTCGTGACCCCGCCATTAAGACGAAGCAACTGCAGCATGGCCTGAATGAGTAGAATCCACAGCACAGAACGTACTACCGAAGCATATACATCCAGCCCGGCAAAGGATTCAAGCAGCAGCAAATAGACCAATGTTGCACTGCCAAACAGCATCACACTTCGTCGCAGCAGTACAAGCGACTGCACAGAAGCCATTAGCATGCTCCAGCCGCACATCATGAGCAGACCTCTTGTTTCTACACTAATCGAGTGAAAACGCCAAGTACTCAAGAAACTGACCATATCTGCCGAAAAAGTGGCCGGGTATGTCGTTGCCCATCCGGCAGGGTCATTACCTCCATACATGCAGCATAATGCGGCTAGCGCAATACAGAGCCTGATTAGTATTCCCGTGATCCAGCCCGTACGAAGCAACCCCACGAGCAGCAAGACCCCTATTAATCCTGCCATTACGGACAAGAATCGTTCACTGCCCTGCTGACCCGTTGACGTTATAGGATAGATCCACTCCAGGGACAATATAAGCAAAATGGCAGAAATACCAATTCTATAAAGGAGAGGCTCCGAGCTTTGACCATTACTCCTCAGATCTACTCCAGATGTCCTCGTTTCAGCTTTATATATGGATTGCACAGACTCTAATCCTAAACTGGCGGTACGCCCCTTTTCAGCTACTGTGGAATTCGCTTGAAGGTTTCCATTATGCTCCCACATCCGTTACCTCCGCCTTTCTCATTGAAGGTAATGAGCCGTCTGTGATCCAATGGATCTGTACTCCTCTTTGACGAAGCTGTTCCAGACTTTCATTGCCCACGTCACGATGGGTTTGATCGGTCAGTTGAACATCTACCCTGTACCCCAACCCGGTTGCACACATGACCCAGTCCACCAGAGCGTCATCCATTCTTCCGGTGAGAACCACAATTCGTGACCCGATCGCCATTCTATCCAACATCTCTATACGAAGCGACGGAGTTATAGATAGAGTCGTTGAAATTCGTGCCTGTGCCAGTTTGTCCAGTTCATGGCTTTCAGGTGAATACAAAAGTTCTTGTTGCCATTTCTCCTGGTGGGCAGATCCTGACACACCGCCTTCTGTCCACAGCTGATAAGGTATGTTATCCCGTTCAGCGGTATAAATCCAACGGGCTGCTGCACGGACCGCATGTTCAAAAGCAGGCGTATCTCTCTTTTCTGACTGCTTTACTTCATAACCTGATGCACCTTCATACACAAGGATGCCCAGCGAGGCAGAATCTGAGGATTCAGGCAAAAAAGTTTGAAGCCGACCCGTTTTGGCTGTGCTTTTCCAATGAACACGCCCCAGAGGATCTCCTTGCTGGTATTCCCGGAACTCAGGACTTCGATTTCCCTGACTGCTTCTTCGTTCAGACAGCGCATCTTCACCTATGGCTGAGCATTCTCCGGGAGCACTCTCGCCCCATTCCATTGCTTGAGGCACAACAATTAGCGGGGTATGATTCACCGTCTCTGCAGAGGCCGTGTTCCATCCGAAAATATCACCCCAATATAATTCCCCTGATTCCCATCTGTACACACCTCTTCGCAAACCCGATAATTCATATTGATACGTAAACTGGCGACGGGTTCCCGGGAATAGCAATTTACGGTGTACGCCAGCAGGTGTATTCTCACACAGAATGATCCATAACAGTGGAAACGGACAGTCGAATTTCAGTTCCACCGCTACCATCGTTCTTTCACCTGCCACAACCCGATTCGCATGCATTTGCCGCCGAATGTTAATATTGCGCGGACCGAAAAAATGGATACTCAGTGCGCTTACGAGCATCAAGGTCGCGATCATGGACAGAAAAAGCGCAGCTTTGCCGCCATGCCATACATAGAAAGAGGCAAAAGCCACCACCAAGACAGCACCCAACATCCGTTGACCCAGCGCACTCATTGACGCCGTCCCCTTCCCTGTGCCGCCATCTGTACAGGTACAGGGACCGCTGCAAGGACTTCCTGAATTACCTGCGCCTGACCCCAGACTTCCGCTCTGTTCTGGGCCTTTAACTGAACACGGTGGGAAAGGACCGGGACAGCCATCTCTTTCACATCATCGGGAATGACATAGCTGCGACCTTGGAGATAAGCAAACGATTGTGCAGCAGCCATCCAGGCCAATGTTCCGCGCGGGCTAATGCCCAGTCTTACCGACGGATGACTTCTGGAGGCCACGGCGACAGCAACCAAATACTGTTTGACCACTGGGTCAACATGTACATGCTTCACTTCACGCTGCATGGCTACGACTTCTTCAGCAAGCATGACAGGACGAAGTTCATCAAGCAGTTCTCTGCTTTGCATCCTAGTTAACAGTTCTACTTCCTGCTCGGGCTCAGGGTATCCCAGTCCAATCTTCATGATAAATCGATCCAGCTGCGCTTCAGGCAGACGATAGGTGCCCTCAAACTGCAACGGATTTTGTGTCGCCAGCAAAAAGAACGGGCGTGGCAAAGCATAGGTTGTGCCATCCACCGTAATGCGTCGTTCCTCCATCGCTTCCAGTAGTGCAGACTGGGTGCGGGGGGAAGCCCGATTGATTTCATCCGCCAGAACAATATTGGACATGACGGGTCCTGGGCGAAATTTGAATTCTCCCGTATGTGGATGATATATCGACGTACCTGTCACATCCGCCGGCATCACGTCCGACGTGAACTGAATTCGTCCCATAGAGCAATCCAGTGCAGAAGCGACAGCCCGAACCAGCATCGTTTTGCCTGTACCCGGTACATCTTCCAGAAGTACATGCCCTCCACTAAGCATTGCAGTCAGCACATATCGAATTTCTTGTTTCTTGCCAATTATCACACTTTCCACTCGCTTCATAACTCTGTTCAGCAATTCAACGGCATGTTCATGTTCCATTCGGATATAAGACATTTCTCCTGATCTCCTTCCATCCATCGGCATTCCTGAAACATACTAATCTATGATTCAGTGTTGCCCGGAAGTAGAGAGAATAGTCCTGCACGAGCGACTTTATTCAGATCAATTTATCCATATACATGCTGGTGGCCGATGCCAGAGGCACGCTGGCTTTAACAATCCATTCCTTTTCATTCGCCTTCAGTGAATCAATATCTGTTCCCATATGCTCCATTAAATCTCGTAGCGGAACCCAGGTTGTTCCTCCCTGGCTCTGCACAACTGCCTCTGTTGTCCTATCATGGATCAATTTTGCGCTTTTCGTTGTCAGTTCTCCGCTGATGCTGTCTGCATGGATGATTCGGTCTTTCCATATGGCTGTAGCTGTCCGGGTGTCTGCATTCCAGCGAGCGCTGCCGCCGAACTTTTTCATAAAGGTCCGCAAAGGCACCATGATCCGCTGATCTTCCACACGAAACTCTCCTTGCTTCAATGTGGCCGCTTTGAAGCCAATCTCCACCTTCAGTTCCTTGCCTGCCAACCACAGATTGCTGTTCTCCTGTACATGTTCTGCAATCCACTCCGTACCCGGAGCCTTGCGGGAATTGTATTTCCCATTGGAATCGATGCGGAATTGAACAGGCTGATCCGAGGCTTTCATCGTGTCAAAACGAAAACCTTGATCGCGGTAGTACTTGATAATGCCAGGAAGTGCTTTTACCGTCTCAACATGAGCCCCTCCATCATGCATCAACACAATGACCGAACGTGCCCCGCCAGGCAACCTGGTAGCATTGCGCAAAATTTCTTTAGCGGGAACACCCTTGCGTTTGGAATCACCACTGTCAACGTTCCAGTCCATAACGGTGTACCCGCCCAATTTCATCAGATCAAAATAACTCTGGTCAAAATGTCCATAGGTACCGCCTGGTGCCCGTACCAGATTCGGACGCAATCCGGTAATTCGATTTACGACTTCCTCTGTTTGTTTGATCTGCTTCCAGAACACTTTGAAATCACTGTACAGCTGTTCATAATTATGATTAAACGTATGATTGCCCAACGCATGTCCATCTTCCACAACCGCACGGATCATCTCAGGATAACGTTCTGCCTGCTCACCAAGCACAAAGAATGTAGCCAGAACCTGCTCCTTGCGCAAAATATCCAATACTTCACGGGTATGGTTACCCGGTCCATCGTCAAAACTCAAATAGACTACTTTGTCTTGGGAATTCTCTTCTTTGGAGGCGGGCGCAGCAGAGCCCGAAGCAGAAGATGCGTAAGTTGTGCCTGCATATGCAGCAAATACACTTAGCAGTACCACAATGCGAAGAACAAGCACAGACCATTTTCCAGATAAAAATGTATGTATTGGTGTTACCATGAACGAATCAACCTCCAACGTCTCTAGTGAATTTGCTGATAGACTTCAGCAGATTTGTTAGAATTATATGGAGGACGCGCTGAAAAAAGACGCGATTTTGTTTTATAATTTTTCACAATTCGGGATGGCTCGTGATTGATTCTTCGCTTCGGATTAGGTAGCATAATGGACAGGTAGGATCATGAACAAAACTCCTTGGAGAGTAAGTATCTCCTCCCACCCTGTCTGCAGGAGAGTGAAGTCTATTGGAATGGCTTGAGAAGGTCCAGCATCTGTTTGGATCCTACGGATACAGCGTTTTATTTTTTGGCTTATTGCTTGAATTCATTGCCCTTCCCTTCCCGGGAGAAACGACCATGGCTTATGCAGGGTTTCTGTCCTACAAGGGTCATCTGGACTTTGGAATACTTGCAATTCTCGCTTTCTTGGGAACGACGATTGGCATGACGATCACTTATTTTATTGGTGCCAAAGCAGGTCTGCCGTTTATTACGCGTTATGGAAAATGGTTTCTAATGAAACCGGACAAGCTGGATAAAACGCAAAAGTGGTTTGCCAAGTACGGCAATGCCCTGATCTTCATCGGTTATTTCATTCCGGGAGTGCGACATTTCACCGGATATTTCGCGGGTATAGCCGCCGTTCCCTTTCGCAAATTCGCTCTCTACGCCTATTCAGGCGCATTGTTCTGGGTGTTGCTGTTTCTGGGAATAGGTAAATTATTCGGTCCCCAATGGAACGCGGTGTTCCAGCTTGCCCATCAATATACAGCTTACATTGTCGCAGGTATTGGACTGCTGTTAATTGCAGCCTTACTTTACCGTTATCGAAAAGCGTGGGCAGCCCGATCGCTGCGCAAGCCTGCTGCTGTTCGGCAAAGACAAAAGTAAACGGTGAGGGTGCCAAACCTCCGGGTTAACTCTCTGTTATTAGCAAGGAGCTGCATGTGCGGCTCCTATTTTTCATGTTCTTTTGGTTGTGCGTCTAATCTTAAAAGCTTCACGTGCCCTTAGCCATCCATAAGCGGTAAGCAAAAAAGCAATTGCTGCGAAACCCAAACCTCCTGCGAAACCAAGCTTACGGGGCTCAACCACTTCCAATAATAAACCCGCACCAAACATGGATAACCCCAGCATGCTACTACTGCACGCTGTCACCAAACCATAGATGAGTCCTCGGTATTTCCCCGGTGTTTCTCCCATCAACAATGTATCCAGACAAGCATTACCTACCCCCGACATAAGGGCCAGCAGAATATAGATCAGAACTGCGATCACAGGCAGAGTCGCGATACTAAGCAGCATAAGTAGCCCCCCTTCTACGAGTAGACACATGACTACTCCCGGGAGTAACCATTGCTGAAAATAACGAGCGCACCAGTTGCTTAATACCAGCCCTATACCTAGCGCCGCATAGAACAGACCTACACCCCAATCCCCAAGGCCAAACACTTCAATGGCATATACGCTAATCAATACATTGTCGATCCCATTTATGACCGGTACCCACAACTCGAACAGGATGATGATCTGTAATGCTACAGAGGACCGAACCAACCGCCATATAACCAAGAAAATAGGCGCTGCAATGGAGTTACGAGCGATCACAGAATTTCCAGAAACAGCACCTCCAGAACCATCTCCCCTTCCAGAAGTACTCTCACGTGGTTCAGTCTCAACCATAGACGGAAATAAGACGTTGCGTATTAAACCTGCTGCTATTAGAAAGCATAAGGCATTCGTAATAAACGCAGCCTGTGGACCAATCACGGAAGATGTGATTCCCCCAAGAAAGGCACCTACTATCAGCACGGTACCGTTCATTACCTGTTCAAGTCCGTTAATTTTGAGCAAATGCTCAGGTTGAACAAGCAACGGTATTCCTGATTTACGGACAGGCGCATAGAGAGCCTCACCACACGCTAGTAAAGTACTCGCTGTATATAGAATCCACATATCATCTGCACTGTTCACGAGCAGATAACTCAGAGCAAGAGGCACCCTTATCAGATTAGTAAGCAGCATAATCTTTCGCCGTGAAAAGCGCATGGTTAACATGCCTCCTGCCGGGGCGAGCAGCAGAAATGGAAGCACACGCAGACCAAGAGCTAGTCCTATGGCAAGTCCAGATCCTGTTGTACTGAGAATTAGCGAAAGCATGGCGACCTGACAGAAACGGTCACCTATGCCGTTCACTAATCCCGCGACATAGAACTTGCGGTACTCCGATTCTTTTTGTAGCAGAAGTAATACGGAAGATCTGAACAACATGAACAATCCTCTTCTCTAAAATTAGATTTATATCTAATTAGATATTATGCTAATAAGAAAGGATTGACAATGTTCTTTTTTATTCTGCGGGATAATCAATAACACATTTGTGATAATCCTGATTCATCCAGGTCATACTAATTTGCAAATATAGGGTGTATAAGGGGTGAAGGAATGAGTACAGCATCGCAGAGCAGTCAGGATCAGACGATATCTCCGAATCTTACGGATAATATAGATTACTGCAACCGAGTGATGGGGAATAGCAAAGACTTGATGGTTCGCCCACTGCATTGTTTGCAAAAATGGCCTTCTGTCATGTTGTACATCGATGGAATGGTGGATGTGCAGATTATCAATCGTTCCATCCTGGAATCCTTGTTACAAACCCGTGAGATACCTGAGTTTTCGGAGGATAATGAGCATCTGGTCTATCTCCAGAATGACGTGCTAGCGGCCAGCAACGTGTTATTAATTGATGAGATGAAAGACATTCTTGATGCCCTTCTGGCGGGCTTTGCCGTTGTGCTCCTAGAAGGCTCCACTCGGGGCCTGAAAATTGCAGCAGCAGGCTGGGAAGACCGTCCCGTCGGTGAACCGATCTCCCAGACCGTTGTTCGAGGGCCCATGGAAGGCTTCAATGAAAACTTACGTACAAATACAGGCTTAATTCGCAAACGAATTCGAGACCCCCATCTGTGGATTGAGGAAAGGGAGCTTGGCCGAGTCACGAACACCAGGGTAGCAGTGGTATATCTGGAGCATATCGTTGATCAAGAGGTTGTAAAAGAACTGCGGCGCAGACTGGATGAGATTGATATTGACGCTATTCTGGAAAGCGGATATATCGAGGAACTCATACAGGACAAAACAGGTACGATCTTCCCTACGGTTTATAACAGTGAGCGACCAGACAGCGTATGTGCTGCACTGCTTGAAGGTCGGGTAGCGATCATTATAGACGGAACTCCTTTCGTACTACATGTCCCTGCCCTGTTTGTTCATTTCTTTCAGTCTCCCGAAGACTACTACCAACGTGCCGACATCAGTTCGTTGATTCGACTAATCCGTTATCTGGCTTTCTTTATCGCGCTGCTCGCTCCATCCTTTTATATTGCTATCACTACCTTTCACCAGGAAATGCTGCCTACCAACCTGCTCATTAGTCTGGCAGCTCAGCGTGAAGGTGTTCCATTCCCGGCATTCATTGAAGCCATCTTAATGGAGCTGACCTATGAAATTTTGCGGGAAGCCGGTATCCGGATTCCGAAGACTGTCGGTCAGGCCGTTTCCATTGTGGGTACCCTTGTTATTGGTCAGGCCGCAGTAGATGCGGGCGTTGTATCGGCTGCCATGGTTATTATCGTATCCATTACAGCGATATCCAGTTATGTTATTCCGGAAAATGGACTTTCCATCTCTGTACGGATTCTGCGTTTTGTCCTGATGATTCTAGCTGCGGCCTTTGGTTTCTACGGGATTCTGATGGTTCTGCTGATTACGGTAACCCATCTATGCAGTTTAAGATCCTTTGGTGTGTCTTACATGTCCCCGTTTGCACCTTATATCGGGAAAGACCTCAAAGATACCATTTTCCGCGTGCCTTGGTCCCGGATGAAAACCCGTCCGATCTCTACCGGAACTCCGAACGTAACCAGACAGGCAAACAAAAAAACGAAGCGATAATCGGTAAGGAGAACGTGTATGAACAAATGTCTACAATTGATTCTATCTTTTGCCGTTCTGCTCCCTCTCCTTACCGGATGCTGGGATCGACAGGAACTCAATGAACTTGGCATCATGCTGGGTCTTGGTGTGGACAAGGATGGAGACATGATCAAGGTGAGTGCCCAGGTTGTCGTTCCCAATGAAGTATCCTCCAAGTCAGGGGGTGGTAAAGGAACGCCAGTGACTCAGTATCAGGCTTCTGCCCCTACACTGTTTGAAGCCATTCAAAAGTTAACACAATCAAGCCCACGCCGCATTTTCATGGCGCATATCCGTGTGATGGTCATTGGTGAAGAGTATGCACGGAAAGTCGGGATTTACGACATTACTGAAGCATTAATGCGTGAACCTACCGTCCGTCCTGATTATTACGTCATGGTTGCACGTAACACAACAGCCTCCAAAGTACTTGACGTGCTAACACCACTTGAGAACTTACCTGCAGAAAAGATGTTTAATTCACTGGATGTATCCACCAAGACCTGGTCACCCACTACCACCGTAACCGGGGATCAATTAATGGAATATATCCTTTCTCCCGGAATACAGCCGGTAATCACAGGGGTTGAGGTTGTTGGTAAAGCGGACAAAAGTGGTAGTCAAGCTAATATTGCGACAATCAAGGCTCCCGCAAGCTTAAATTCAACCGGATTGTCCGTATTCAAGGGAGACAAATTGGTGGGTTGGCTAACAGAAGATGAATCCAAGGGATATAACTATATTCGAAACAATGTGGTATCCACGATCGGTCATCTTCCTTGTCGAAAGGATGGTTATGTGACCTTTAAAACACTTCGAACAACAACCAAACGCAAAGCAAAAGTCGTTGCGGGACACCCTGTAATCGACATTAAGATAAAAAATGTATCATCTATTGGTGCAGTGGAATGCGGAATTAAAATTGGTTCAATGAAAGTCCTCAAGGAACTGGAACGAGACAGTGAGGAACGACTTAAAGATCTGATGCAAGAATCCATTAAATCGGTACAGCGCAAATTTCATGTCGATATATTCGGGTTTGGGCAAGAGGTTTATCACTCGGATCCCAAGTTTTTTAAAAAGGTGGAAAAGGATTGGGACGACTATCTCGAAAATCTGGATGTTCATTACGATATCAATGTGCAAATCAAACGTGTAGGCACACTGGATGATTCGTTCAAAGATCAAATTAGGGAGTGAGACAGGGTGCTACTTACACTTAGTGTCATTGTGACTGCAGGGCTCATTGGGTGGTTCGATCTGCCTAGACTCATCCGTCGTAAGGAATGGAAAGAAACTATTGTGTACAGTGCCTTGCTGCTCTTGGCTACCTTCCTCAGTGTATTTGCGGTCAATTTGTGGGAATTTCCCAGTCCGCTTTATCTCATCATATGGATCTATGAACCGGTAAATCAATTTTTAGCACACTTGACTGGAACTTAGGAAAAAAAGGAGGTGGACATTATGCTTGAACAGGGCCGCATCGGAACAAGACAATTGTCCACCCTTATATTCATGATGGTGGTCGGGGATATGATGCTAATCTATCCTTCGGTTATCACTTCCTATGCCAAACAGGATTCCTGGATATGTGCTCTTATCGGGGTTCCACTCGGAATGCTGCTCATGCTAATGTACTTAAAGTTATGCAGCTTGTATCCAGAGAAAAATCTGATACAGATTCTGCGCAGTATCCTGGGATTTTGGCCAGGTTCTTTAATTTCCGTATTTTACCTTTTCTTTTTTTGCCATAGGGGCTTCAACCCATACCAGAGAAGTCGGAGACTTCATCACGTCTCAAATTTTTCAATATACTCCGATTCGAGTCATCATTCTGATGTTTGTCATCACCTTGGGCTGGGGCCTGTATCATGGCTTAGAAACAATAGGACGCAGCAGTGAATTACTGATGCCTATCCTGATCGTATTTATTTTTGTACTTGCACTCTCTCTGCTGCCCCAGATTGATCCCAGCAATTTGAAACCTTTGAAGGACACTAGCATCGTTCCCATCCTTCAGGGAACTCTCGTGAGTATCATATATCCGATAGGTGAACTGATTCCCATTATGATGGTTCTTCCTTACACAATAAAACAGGCGCACCAGACCCGGGACGTACTTTTGTCTGCAGGAGCTGGAAACCTATTGCTTGCGATCCTGGTTACCATCTCCTTGCTCGTTCTAGGCGCTTTCCTTACACAGCATAATATTTATGCTTCGTTTGTTCTATCTCAGAAGATTAATATCGGTGGTTTCTTTGAACGGATCGAAGCCATTATGGCTTCTTCCTGGCTAATCTCCACGTATGTCAAATCAATAGTGTATTTGTATGCATTTATTGTTGGATGTGCCGAATTATTCAGGCTCAAGCAGTATCGCATGCTTATCTTGCCAACATCCTTGTTAATATTTGCCCTTGCCAATTTGGTCTCGCCCAATTTGACTTTCATTGTCATTACCGTCGTTCCATACTGGGTAGATTGGGACACCACATTATGTATTATTTTTCCTGGATTGTTATTGTTGGTGCATACGTTCAAAAAAGGATGGAAATCAAAGTCTTCCGGATAACAAAATGCTAATACACCAACATGTCGATCAAGGAAGGAGGAGTGTTGACCCTTGCCAATCAGAGAAAAAATAACCATTCGGCAATTTGCCCTGCTTACCTTTCTTGTCATGGTTGGGGATATGATTCTGATCTATCCTTCATTGGTCACAACCTTGGGCAAACAGGATGCATGGATATGTTCTTTCCTCAGCCAGCCTATCGGTCTATTTATCATTTGGATCTTTTACAAACTACACCAAACCTACCCTGAACTATCTTTAATTGAGATTTGCCAGAAATTGCTTGGTCCATGGATTGGATCGATCTTGTCTGCTGGTTACCTGTTCTATTTCGCCATTGGCGCTGCCATCTGTATCCGTGAGGTTGGAGACTTCATGACGACTCAAATCTACCTCGAGACTCCCATCCGTGTCATTTTAATTATGCTCTTGTGTGCGCTGATCTGGGGCTTAATGAAAGGATTGCAAACCATGGGGGCAACGAGTGAACTATTGACTCCTATTGTTGTTGTCTTTATGGCTCTCCTGTTCGTGGGGCTGCTGCCCAAAATAGACGCTTCACATCTGCGACCGTTCCTGAGCAGCAGCTGGGTCCATTTGGTTGAAACCGTTATTCGCGGAGCATTTACCTCCTTCGGGGAACTGATCGTACTTACGATGATTCTTCCTTATGTGACGTCAGGGCCACACGTTAAACGAGACCTGTTGCTTGCCACTTTCTGTGGAGGCCTGCTACTATGTGTGCTGTTACTGTTTTCCCTTATGGTTGTAGGACCTTTTATGACCCAGCATAACATTTTCATTTCCTACACCCTGTATCAAAAAATTAATGTAGGTAACTTTTTTGAGCGTATTGAAGCCTTCATGGCTACTGCCTGGTTAATTGCAACCTATTTTAAAAGCCTGCTGTACATGTTTGCTTTTGTGATCGGACTAGCTCAGCTGTTTCGGTTAAAAACATACAAACCACTCATTCTCCCTTCATCCCTGCTCATGTTTGCATTGTCCATCCTGATTTCTCCCAATGTCATTTTTTATATTGAAACCATTATGCCTGCCTGGGTGGATTGGGATATAACCGTAAGTTTTGTCATTCCGCTCCTCCTTCTACTGGTTCACCGGATCCGTTCTCGCAAGAACAACCAGACAACTTCTGATCGTGTTTCAACATAAAAAAGGCTGTGTTCACGTCAGAATCCGCGAGCACAGCCTTTAATATTTTTTTATAACTCCCTTACCGCTTCCAGAGCAGCTTCAATATGTCCTTTGACTCTCACTTTCGACCACGACTTCAGAAGGACACCCTCTTCATCAATGAGGAACGTGGAGCGTACCATCCCCATATATTCCTTGCCATACAACTTCTTGAGCTGCCATACGCCGTATTGCTCGGCAACCTGATGTTCTTCGTCTGACAGCAAGATGAATGGCAAGCCGTATTTGGCAATGAATTTGTCGTGCTGCTTCATCGGATCAACACTAATCCCCAGAATAACTGTATTTAACCCCTCAAACTCCTCATGACGATCACGGAAATCACATGCCTGCTGGGTGCAGGACGAAGTCATATCCTTCGGGTAAAAATATATCAGCACCCGCTGTCCGCGATAATCCGAGAGCTTTACCGTCTCTCCCGTACTGGACGGGAGTTCGAAGTCTGGTGCCAACTTTCCTTCGGTTAATGTCATCTCATTGCCTCCTTTCGTCTATGCTTTCGTAAAAAGTGCTTCCGTTATGATCCTGCTCCGCGATACTTCTTCACGCCATAATTCCAGAGCAGAAGTCCCATGGAACCAAACACTAACCCCATCACAGGTGTCAGCATCGCCATACGATGCATTTCCGTTCGTTCCAGGAACAGGGCTGCGGGATAAATGCCCACAAAGGCAAATGGAATGACCCACGTTAACAGAACCTGAATTGCACGGTTATAGATGGTTACCGGATAACGTCCATATCCCTGAATGTTGTACATTAATGGCAGGATGCCTGTAGGCGCGTCCGAATAGAAAGACAAGGACGTTAAAGTGATATAGATTCCTGCATAGATTAACACGGAACTCAGAGCAAGAATAATGAGGGCGGGAATATGCCACCACTCCAGTCCAAGCCCCATCTCCGCACCACTAATGCCCATAATGATTAGGCCAATAAACGAACCAACGAGAGCGGGCGGGTCCACATTTTCAAGTAAAATCTGGAATAGGTTATGCGCAGGGCGTGTCAATATGCGATCCATCTCACCTTTGACGATATATCGTTCACTGAATCCCCACAGATTGATAAAGCAACTGAAGATGCCGTAAGGCACCATAAAATATCCATAGACAAAAAGGACTTCACTCTCACTCCAGCCGCCCAAATTATCCGTATGTCGGAAAACCACAAAGATGAAGATCAGATTGGTTGCCTGGAACAGCAAATCCGAAAGGATCTCGACCCAAAAGTCGGCGCGGTATGTGAGACGTGTTTTCATGTAATTTTTTAAATATTCCCAGATCAGACCCAAATAGTACACTTGGTTACCCTCCTTGCACGAACAGACGCTTGCGCGCCTGACGCCAGATCAGCATCATCGGAATGAGCAGTATGACAAACCAGAACACCTGAATGCCGAGTACACTCCAGATGCCAGTGCCTTCCACTCTTCCGGTGAAGACGGAGCCGGGCAGATAGGTAATGGCCTGAAACGGCAATACTTTCATCACTGCGGACATCCAGCCCGGATAGAGGCTGATTGGGATAATCAGACCGGAGAACAGATCAACCACGACGCGTTTCATGCGCATCATGCCCTCATTGTTTTCCACAAAGAATGCGGCCAGTCCCGTAATGACATTAATCTGGGAGTTAATAAGGAAACTGAAGAACAGCATGACCAGAAAACCAATCCACGCGGACGGCGCCGTGGGCAGTTCAACCGGGAACAACAGAATGGCAATGAGCATTCCCGGAATCATGAGCAGCAGGAAACGGAAAATCCCTTCACCCAGACCCTGCATCATTTTGACCATGACATAATTGATCGGTCTTATAAATTGAATGGCAATGGAGCCATCCCGAATGTCTGTGGCTATTTCCCGGTCCAGGTTGTTAAAATAAAACGCACGCGCCATCCACGATACCGCCACATAAGTCGTCATCTGAGCTGCCGTAAAACCGCCCAGTTCACCACTACTGCCGTAAATGGCTTGCCAGGTAAAGTAATACACGCCGATATTCAGCGTATATATCAAAATGCCGGAATAATAATTCACCCGGTATGCAAGCATCGTCAGGAACCGGATGCGCATAAAATCAAAAAATGCACTATTCATCTTAGGATACACCCACCGTTCCGTTCCCGGCTCCCACAATCTCGGGACGCTCAGCGGAACCGGATTGGTAAATACTGCGCACGATCTCATCCGTATTAATCTCAATAATCTGAATATCGGTAATATCTGCCTGTCCAACAACACGCCCAAGCACATCCGACACATTGAGTTCAAGCGGAATCCAGACCGATGCGGAAAGTTCATTCTCCACCGTCCAGCGAACAGGCAGTGCAGCAGTCCATTCCAGCATTTGCTCCATGGTGTGACCCGTGCCGAACTTGAATCGGATTTCCCGTTCCTTGCCCCACTGGGACTTCAGATGATCCAAACCGCCATCATAAATGATATTGCCTGCATCGAGCATAATAACTCTTGAGCATAACGCTTCGATGTCCTGCAGATCATGGGTCGTCAGCAAAATGGTTGTTCCGTGTTCCTTGTTCATGTCTTTCAGGAATTCACGAATTTCCGATTTTACGACAATATCCAGACCAATGGTTGGCTCATCCAGGAAAACAATATCCGGATTGTGCAGCAGTGCAGCGACCAGTTCACAGCGCATACGCTGTCCAAGACTGAGCTTACGAACCGGACGATTCAGCAGATCCTGAAGCTGTAACCGCTCAACCAGTTCATCCAGACGTTTGCGAAAATCGACCTCACCTACACGATACACCTTGCGCAGCAGATGGAAGGACTCAATGACACCGATATCCCACCATAGTTGGCTGCGTTGACCAAATACGACACCAATATTCTGTACAAACTTCTCACGTTCCTGATGCGGAACATATCCACCAACCGATATCTGCCCTGAAGTAGGCACCAAAATGCCGGTCAACATCTTGATCGTTGTTGATTTACCGGCACCGTTCTCCCCAATATATCCGCATATTTCGCCCTGCGGAATCTGAAATGAAATATCATTTACAGCCAATACCTCCTGGTATTGACGTGCAAACAGGTCTTGGAATGCGCCCTTGAGCCCTCCTCGGCTTTTCTGGACGCTAAACGACTTACGCAAATCTTTGACATCAATCGCCAGCATGATTATACCTCACTTGGATTTTGTTGAAATTGCTTGTAGCCCAAAAAGAAATTATAATAGTATCAGTCAAAATTCAGCAAGCTTTAAAAAAATAGTCTGAGGCCGCGTCCTCTGTTGCATCTCACAGAAATGTCGTGTACGGAAAGCCCGGGCTAGATCAAATTGGACTCATCTTCATTTATTTTGAATACAAAGGAGAGCTAGCATGACCAGAAAGACGAAGAGAACCATTTGGATTTCTCTTGCCGCCTTCGTGCTGATTGTTGGAGGCGCTGCGGCATTTTATTTCGGTTCTATTCTCAATCAGTTGAATGGCTTGCAAAAGGAAGGCGACAAATCGCCGTTTGCCGGTATCGAAAATGTTGAAAAAGTAAGTACACCGGACCCTCCAAAATGGGAAGGCACCGAAACGGTCAATATTCTCGTTATGGGTGTCGATGCCCGCGGGCTGGAGAAGGGGGAAGTTCCCCGTTCTGACAGCATGATGGTCGTTTCGCTTGACCCACTCACCAAAAAAATCAATTTATTCTCCATTCTGCGCGACACATACGTCAATATTGACGGGTACGGCAAGGAACGAATCAATACTGCCATCACCCATGGCCCCAACGTGGCAATGAAAGCTGCAGGAGACCTGCTGGGTATCCCTATCCAGTATTATGTGTACACCGATTTCCAGGGATTCATCAAATTGGTGGACGCTGTTGGCGGTGTGGATTTTGACGTAGAGAAGGACATGCATTATACAAGTAAAGCGGACAATAATGAATACGATATTGATCTGAAAAAAGGCTACCAGCATTTGGATGGCGATACAGCTCTCATGTACGTTCGTTTCCGTCATGATGCCATGTCGGATTATGCCCGCTCTGAGCGGCAGCGTGAATTTCTCAAAGCTGTAGCAGCGAAAATGCAGTCAACGACAACAATTGCCAAGCTGCCTTCCATTCTGGAAGAAGTCAATCCTTATGTAGATACCAATCTGACCCTCTCCGATATGTGGAAGCTGGGCGGACTCGGATATCAGAGCAGCATGAACGGCAGCGAGCAAATTCCGCCAATGAAAATGCTCAAGGAAGAGCGTACACCAGGCGGAGCTGAGGTGCTGTCGGTAACCAATGAAGAAAAACTTAAGCAATATATTCAAGATATCATTCATCCTCCTGCTCAAGAAGAAGGCAGCACTACCGGAGCCGAAGACAAAACGGCAAGTGGTGACGAGCTGGATACCAAGCAACCCGCACAGTAAAGAAGTGTAACACGCAGAGGGCAGCCCATATGCTGCCCTCTCGCTGTGTTTTGTTTATCTAATACGAAAGGAAGTTATCTAATGAATTCATCACGTACCCGTTCCGAAATTTTATACGAAGAAGCCCTTCAACATATTGTAGGAGGTGTAAACAGTCCCTCCCGCTCGTTCAAAGCTGTAGGCGGCGGTGCACCTGTATTTATGAAAAAGGCGCAAGGCGCGCACTTCTGGGATGTGGATGACAACCGATATATCGATTACCTCGCGGCATACGGCCCAATTGTTACAGGACATGCTCACCCCCATATAACCAAGGCCATTACTGAAGCAGCAGCGAATGGTGTCCTGTACGGTACACCAACGGAGCTGGAGATCCGGCTTGCCAAAATGCTGAAAGAGGCCATTCCTTCCATGGACAAGGTTCGTTTTGTAAACTCCGGTACAGAAGCGGTCATGACCACGATCCGGGTTGCACGTGCCTATACCAAACGTAACAAGATTGTGAAATTTGCCGGATGTTACCACGGTCACTCCGACTTGGTCCTTGTGGCAGCAGGTTCGGGGCCTTCCACGCTGGGTATTCCGGATAGTGCCGGCATTCCCACGAGCATCGCGCAAGAAGTTATCACGGTACCTTTCAACGATCTGGACAGTCTAAAAGCAGCACTGGAACGTTGGGGCGATGATGTCGCAGCGGTCATGGTTGAACCGATTGTGGGCAATTTCGGGATGGTTATGCCAAAGCCAGGCTTCCTTGAAGGACTCTGTGCCATGACTCGGGACAACGGCTCGCTGGTCATTTATGACGAGGTAATTACCGCCTTCCGTTTCCACTACGGCTCTACACAGACGTACGCGGGACTGGACAACCATGCCGAGATTGAGCCTGATCTGACGGCACTTGGCAAAATCATTGGCGGCGGTCTGCCGATCGGTGCTTACGGCGGTCGTAAACAGGTCATGGAGCAGGTTGCTCCACTCGGCCCAGCCTATCAGGCCGGAACGATGGCTGGTAACCCTGCGTCTATCTCTGCCGGTATCGCTTGTCTTGAAGTTCTGCAAGGCGAAGGTGTATATGCGGAGATGGAGCGTCTAGCTATCGACCTGACAGCAGGCCTTAAGGCTTCTGCAGATCGGTATGGTATTGCTTTAACCATCAACCGAATTCGTGGTGCCTTCTCCACCCACTTCTGTGATCATCCGATTACGAACTACGATCAAGCCCAGGATACCGATGGGGAACTGTTCGCTTCCTTCTTCCGTCATATGCTGAATCGTGGCATTAATCTGGCTCCTTCGAAATATGAAGCCTGGTTCCTGACCACTGCACATACAGACAAGGATGTTCAAGAAACATTGGAAGCTGCTGAAGCTTCCTTCAAAGCTATGGCTCAGGAGTAAGCAGTCATCTAACCATTCTCACATCGCACCAGAGCGAGCACTTTTGCAAGCATATAGAAATGGATCACATGAAATAAGGCGTCCCACGAGCGATTATTCCGCTTGTGTGGACGCCTTTTGCAGTTTCACTATCTCCTCACGGATAATCCGCATCCCTTCCTTGATTCGCTGCTTGGGTACATTGGATATGTTTAACCGCAGCATTTTATCCTGAAGTACCTCCTGTGCACCTTCCGGATAATATCGTTCTGTTGTATCGGCAATAACTCCCCGTTGATCCAAACGAGACAGCAAGACCCTGAGAGGCATATCCTTAGGCAGTGGAAGAACCGTATGCTCCCCGCCTGTACGCGGCGCCTGTGCAAATGGAGCAAAGTCCGGGAAAGCATTAAGCTGTTGATACAATTTGTTCATCCGGGCAGCATAGCGGCTGCGGATGACTTTACCATGGTGAGCAAACATCCCGTTACGGATGTAGACCTCAAGTGCAGCCTGGGACAGTACCGCAGTGTCAATGTCGAGCATTTTTTTGTATGTACTAAACGATGCAGTAAGACTTGCAGGCAGAATAGCCACACCAATCCGCAGGCCGGGAAACAGGATTTTGGAGTAACTTTTCAGATAAATGACCCGCCCTTCCGTATCATACGACATTAACGGGTCCTGCTTTGTGTTCTCTTCCAGATCAGCCAAAAAATCATCCTCTACCAGATAGACATCGTAACGCTGCGCCAGCCGGATCAATCTCTTCTTCTCTGCTGCCGTCAACGAAGTGCCAATCGGGTTGTGAAAACGCGGCATGACATAAAAAAATTTGATATCTTCTTCACGGAACTGTCGTTCGAGCGCTTCCCAATCCAGGCCATCCAGAGAGCGTCTGACACCTGCAATCGGTACATTCAGCCCTTTCAGAAGCGAAGGCATATTATGATAGCCCGGCAGTTCCAGCATTACCTTCTTTTTCCCATTCGGAAAAGGCATTAGCGCCAGCACAGCCAGTGCCTGCTGCACCCCTGACGTAATAAAGAACTGCTCTTTCCGGGCGAATACCTGGTAATCGGCGAATTGCTTCTGCAGCAATTCAATCAAGGAAGGCAACCCCCTCTCGGTTCCGTACAAAAACAAGTCCGCCTGCTTCTTCTCCATCGCCTGGTCCACACAATGGCGAAAATCCGAATAAGGAAATACCCGCGGGTCAGGAGCTGCGGAAGCAAAATCCAGCGGGCCCTGCCACTCTCCATCCTCCACTTCGGCTCCATTCTGTACCGCATAATACCCGGACTGAGGCACCGCGTAGACCAGATGTCGCTCTTCCAGCCACTCATATGCGCGTATGGCTGTACTCACACTGCATTGATATTGCTCAGCCAGAACACGTACAGCTGGGAGCTTGATTCCTTTGTCCTGCCATTGTCCACTATTTTGCTGCCGCAATTGATCCTGTATCCAATTCTTTAGCGATTCGGCGATCATTTCGTATTTCCTCATTGGATTCCGCCTCTCCTTCGACTTCAGTCTCACCTTAATTGTACCGGTACAGTAAACGTTTTTGTCTATTGTACCACTCTTGGTCTGGCAGTATATTGAATAAGGCCAGACAGCGTTCACAGCAACATATGCGCCGCTGTAAAAGAAAAGAAATTCGTATTTTATTGGAGGAAACCCCATGAACAATAATACCCAGTCTAGAACATACGCATATGTAGCAGCTGTTTTATATGCAGCCATTATTGGTTTATCCTTTTTGTTTGTCAAAATGACGGTGAGTGTTGCACATCCGATCGATGTACTTGCACATCGTTTTGCTTTGTCTTTACTCGTAGTCAGCATCCCTGTCATTTTCGGATGGATCAAGATCAAGCTAACTCTTCGTGATCTGTGGCGTATCATTCCGTTAGGACTGCTCTCTCCTGTTTTGTTCTTTGCCTTTCAGGCATTCGGACTCGTCTCGTCCAACTCATCGGAAGCAGGCATTATTCAGGCCATGGCCCCTGTATTTACACTTGTGCTGGCCTCTATCTTTCTGAAGGAACGTACAACAATCATGCAAAAAATGTTCCTGCTGCTGTCCGTGGCTGGTGTAGTCTTTATTTTCCTGATGAAAGGAAGCGGGATGTCGGCAGGCAATTTCAAAGGTATTGCTTTATTGCTGCTCTCCACAGTATGTTTTGCAGGATATGGAGTATTAGCCAGACCCTTGGCCCAAAAATACAAACCGATGGAATTAACCTGGGTCACCCTGATGGTTGGATTTGTAGTCTTTAACGCGGCTTCTCTGATTCGTCATGCGTCGGGGGGAACCATAATGGATTATGTGAAGCCACTCGGAGATGCTTCTTACTTGGGAGCACTCGCTTATCTGGCCATCCTCTCCACCATGTTCTCCACACTTCTGGCGAGCTATGCCCTGACTCATCTGGAAGCTTCCAAAATGAGTGTATTCAGTAATTTGTCCACACTCATTTCGATTGCTGGCGGAGCCTGGATATTGCATGAACCAGTGCATGGATACCACTTCATCGGAGCCCTGCTGATCATTGCCGGTGTACTTGGCACCAATATGAGCGGAAGAAAACGCAGGCTGGTGATTCTAGATAAAGCGTGATACAATGTGAAAAATTGTAAACGGACATTATAAGCTTCGTCCTTCTATTCTGTTCCCATCTGGGAAATAGGCTGAAGGACGAGGCTTTTTTTATTTACCTATAACTGTTGCAAGGATTGCAAGAAGATTGCGGGCACTGCAATTAACGAGCTGCTCTCCCCTTTTCGAGAACGGCGACAGTACTATGAACAACGTGGGCATGAAGTGAAAGAAATCCTCGTGGAAGGCACACGTCAAGCCCGCCAGGCTGCCCGTGAGACGATGCTTGAGGTTCGTGAAGCGATGGGGATACGTTATTTCGACTGACAGTATGAGAAGGCTTGATCACGTTAACACTGCTGAGAACAGTCCATTGGGAAAAGAGGTCCCCTCAGCATGAAACCAACACAGCCTTCTTTTTTGCAAGCTATGATGTTAATAATGTTATCTGTCGGCCTGATCAGCCACGTCCTGATCATCCCTGCCCTTTTGTCTACGGCCAAAAGAGATGCATGGATATCCGTTCTGTTGTCTGCGGGCCCTTATCTTATATTCACTTTAATGCTTGCCTATGTCTCTCGTTTTCTCCAGCACCAAACCCTGCATGAATGGCTGACTTCCCATCTTGGCAAGCCTCTTGGGCTGCTGTTTCGGGTGGTAAACAGCCTCTTTTTTCTGTCCGTAATCTACCTTACTCTGCATGATACCACCACTTGGGCCAAAACCAATTACCTGACAGAGACGCCAGTATTGGTTACAAGCATTGCTCTTATGTCTCTCTGTGCCTATGCGGCGTATAAAGGAATACGTTCTCTGGCATTTACAGCAGGATTAGTCCTGCCCTTGGTTGTGCTGCTTGGCTTTTATGTCGCTATCGTTAATACACAATACAAGGATTACAGCCGTCTGCTGCCAGTGCTTGAACAAGGCTGGCGCCCCGTGCTCCACGGCACAGTCTACAGCCTTTCGGGCATGTTTGAGCTGCTGTTCATCTGGTACATACAGCCTCACCTCTCCAAGCAGATACGTGTATGGCAGTACCTCATGCTCGCGCTAATTATTCTTGGGCTGACACTTGGCCCACTTATTGGAGCTATCGTGGAGTTCGACCCTTTTGAAGCTGCCAAAATGCGATATCCCGCTTTTGAAGAATGGCGCATTGCCTCCTTGGGCAAATATATTGCCCAGACTGATTTCTTTTCCATTTACCAGTGGCTTGCCGGTTCTTTTACCCGTATTAGTCTCGCCATGTATATTGTAATAGAAATTTGGAATATTAAGAGCGCCTCCAGAAGGATCCTATGTTGTGCCATTCTTGGCGTTTTATTTATTCTTTCCATGCTGTATCCTCTGGATGATATGACATTCGAAAGGCTGCTTGTCCAATACATATTCCCGTTCAATCTCATGTATCTGAGCGGACTAGCGGTGGTTGCAACAGCAGTTGCATACATCAGTTCACGCCATCAGAGGAGGAAACATCATGGAGCACCAAACGATTGATACCACGTCCCATGAAACACTGCTTGCCTCTTTCGAAGAGCAGTTCAGTCCCTGTGCAGATGTTGTTATTCAGACCTTTCCCGCCAAAGACACAACCGATATGTCGGTGATCATGCTCTATTGCGACGGTCTGGTCGACGGCAAACAAATCAATCAGTTTATTATCCCGCGGCTGGAACGGCATTCTCTGTTCATAGAAGAAGCACACCCCAAAGAGTTGGGATTAACATTGAATCCGGTAGATGATCTCACAGATGTAGAAAACTTAAACCTGTTGATTTTTAGCGGACAATTACTGCTTGTTTTCGGAAATGGGGATCAGTCCTGCAGTCTGGATATTGCGAATATCCCTGGGAGAAACCCTGAGGAATCGTCGATCGAGTCATCGATTAAAGGGCCCCGGGATGGGTTCACCGAGGAGCTGTCCGTGAATATCGGCCTCGTTCGCAAACGAATGAAAACCTCTTCCATGTGTTATGAGAAATACGTTAAAGGCGGTCGTACCCAGACCACTATTGGTCTGTTGTATGTCAAAGACATTATTAACCCGGATATTCTGAAAGAAGCACGCCAAAATCTCGACAAAATTGAAATTGATGGCCTTCTCGGTACCTCCATTATGGAACGTGCGATTATGGGGGGAATTCGCAGCATCTTCCCGCTCACGGATAACACGGAGCGACCCGATTATGTCGTGGACTCCCTATTAAATGGGCGCTTTGCTGTTCTAATTGAAGGTTCACCAGTAGCTATTATCGCTCCAACCACTCTATTCAATCAGTTGAAATCGCCGGAAGACGAGAGTACTCCTTTTTTCATTGTTACTTTTGAGCGAATTTTGCGCATTTCCGGATTACTGATTGCCTGCTTCTTTCCTGGCTTTTATATCGGCCTGACCAGTTTCAATGTGGAACAGATCCCCCTGCCTCTGCTCGCAACCATTTCAGGTACCCGGATGGGTCTACCCATGCCAGTAACGCTGGAAGCATTTTTAATGATATTTATGTTCGAGCTATTTAATGAAGCTGGCCGCCGACTTCCACGTGCCTTGGGACAGACCGTCAGCGTGGTGGGCGGGCTTATTATCGGAGATGCAGCTATTCGAGCAGGAATTACTTCCCCCACGATCATTGTCACGGTAGCTATCTCGGTTATCTCCAGCTATATTTTGGTGAATACCGTGCTCAGCGGGGCTACTGCTCAAGTCCGGATTGGGATGCTTATCATTTCTTCAACCCTTGGATTATTCGGTTTCATGCTTGGACTATTCGGTCTGCTGGTGCACCTGGTATCCTTGGAGTGTTATGGCGTCTCGTATCTCTCACCCGTCTCACCTTATATTCCCGGTGACTTCACCCAAGCCGTATCCATGCCTCCTTCCATGAAACGGACCAATCGTCCGGCCGTACTCCATACACAGGATTCCACTCGCCGGAGGAAACGCCCGTGACAAGATGGACGGCTAAGGTTAGCTTGTTTATAAGCTGCTTCATCCTGCTGACCGGGTGCTGGGATTCGAAAGAGGTTCAGAGCATTAACTTTATCACGGCTGTAGGGATAGACTATGTGGACAACCACTACATTGCTTACGCGCAACTGATTGACTTCTCCAGTATTGCCAAGCAGGATGGACCAACTTCAAGGGAAGCAAGTGATATCTGGATCGGACGGGGTGAGGGTACAACGCTGAGTATGGCTATTGACGACCTGTATCAAACTTCTCAGCAACAAACGCTATGGACCCATGTAAAAGCGATTGTCTTATCCGAAAATGTGTTGAATGGAAGGCTGGAGGATGTTTTCAATACCCTGTTGCATTCAGGCCAATTGAGATATACCCCCTGGCTCTACGGTACAGATCATAAAATTACAGATGTACTTACTCCCTCTGCCTTGCTGAACCAATCCGCCCAGACCATTGAGCTGTTTGAACCGATGAAGCTGTATAAGCAGCATTCCAGTTATGAACCCATCCGGCTTCATCAACTCATTGACGGATTTCGGGAACCTGCTTCAGTTATTCTTCTGCCTTCCATTACTAATCAGAATCGGACCTGGTTTAACGGAGATAAAACTCCCCCGCTGATTAGAATGGATGGGTTTTATGTCATTTCAAAACGGTAAAAATCAAGGCAGAGTGACGGGCAAGGACACGGATGGTACACGATTCGTAAATTATGACCACGTCTATCAATATCAGTTATACGTATACAGGAGTGGGAAAAAAACTCCGGCTCTGACGCTTAGGCTTAATAACCCAAAGACCAAGATTAAGGCAAGGAAAGAAGGAAATGGTGTTACCTTTGATCTGGTTACCTCGGTTAAAAGCGCCATCATTGAGGATCATGACTCTCACCAGTCTCCCCATGCCATGGAAAAGGAAGCGGAGAAACAGATTGAGTCCGAAATCCGCGATACGTTTGAGAAACACAAATCACGCAAGATTGATTCCTACGGTTTTGTGGAACACCTCTATCGCCATGAACTCCCCTTATGGAGACAAGAGGTATACAAACGGGATAATCCACTTGAACGGTTTAAACTCGGAAAGGTGGAAGTTCATGTAAAAATCCTCAATGCCAGTACGTATAAATACAATGAGTAGCACAAAAAGACGATCAGCAGCCTGTAGTTCATCATCAGGTTCCTGGTCGTCTTTTCTATTTATAATTCATAAGTTATCTCAGTGGAAATGCCATAACACTCATGAGTGCCAGTTCAGGCTGAGTTGTATCCAGGCGACTGTACTGGACGATAACTGGAACATTACTGGAGACGGTAATCGCATAGGGTACTCCCGGGGGTATCAGTTGTTCATCCGATTTTAGCGACGCTGTCCGGATATGTTTTGTTCTCCGCGCAGGCACCTCAGCCATGATGTTTTCGAGCGGTTCCCTGTCTTCGAAGTAGATCGTTATTTGCAGCTGTGCGTCCACTGTGCCTGTATTTAATACACAGATGCTCTCATGACTCTCCAGTGAGCCCGAGCTGTCCGTTGGAATGTAACCATCGGGAATCACCCAGTAGGTGTGCCCCGTCGCTGCGGGAGATGTTTTATGTGCTGAAGTGTTCGTCTGATCCTGTGCCAATGAATTTCCTCCTTTGCCAAAGCAATAATTAGTTAAACACGCGGGAGGCTCGCGGGGCAGACGCTTCGACGGGCGGATCGGGCTGTGGGCCGCTGTTGGCTCGGGATTTCTTTTTCATTCCCCTCAGCAGGGGAAATCCCGCTCCAAAGGCGGACGCTTCGCTCCCTCTGCTCCGATTCCGCCCTCCTTCGCTGCAACGCTCGCCATAGCTTTTTAAAGGCTTATTGCCTTCGCTATGCTCGCTGGGCAACTTTTTGGGATGCTCGTCATTTCGTTAACTCGCTGAATAAAAAGGCTACTCACGGGGCTGACGCTTCGGCGGGCGGATCGGGCTGTGGGCCGCTGTTGGCTCGGGATTTCTTTTTCATTCCCCTCAGCAGGGGAAATCCCGCTCCA
>NZ_JASOYM010000024.1:0-52425 GCF_030226665.1 Paenibacillus sp. UMB7766-LJ446 | reverse complement strand
CTGGGAGAGTAGGACGCCGCCAAGCAAAGAACCACTGCCGATGTTATTCGGTGGTGGTTTTTATTTGTTTATAAGGATGAAAACTAGAATTAAACATTAGTTATATTAGTTTGGATACAGTTAACGATCTGGTTTAACCTAGGTAAACGCTACTCATATGGAGTGGCTTTTTTTATATATAAAATGAAGCTGTCCGTGCAAGAAATACAGTTGTATGCATGAGGCAATACACCTAATATAACCAGGGAGTTTCCCTTGACAGTCTAAATAACGCTTTGCTAAGATGGCAATAATAAATTTTTCAGAAAACGTATTTTCGGCATAAAATACAGCCTGGGATCTTCGGGTTTTGGACCGTAAAGCTGAGCAAACATAAGGAGGAACGCCCGCGTGTGGGAAGATAAATTTGGTAAGGAAGGTTTCACCTTCGACGATGTACTGCTGGTGCCCCGGAAGTCCGAGACACTGCCTAAAGAAGTGGACGTATCTGTTCGTTTGAGTGACAGCGTAAAACTGAATATTCCTTTGATTAGTGCTGGTATGGATACTGTTACTGAAGCGACATTGGCTATTGCGATTGCCCGTGAAGGCGGTATTGGTATCATCCATAAAAATATGTCTGTTGAGCAGCAAGCGGAGGAAGTGGATCGGGTTAAACGCTCGGAGAGTGGCGTTATCACCAACCCGTTCTCATTGACAGCGGAACATCTGGTTTCGGATGCAGAATCGGTTATGGCGAAATATCGCATTTCCGGTGTACCGATTGTCGAAGGAGATCAAAAGCTTGTGGGTATCCTGACAAATCGTGACTTGCGTTTTATCCACGACTTCTCCATTAAAATCAGTGAAGTCATGACTCGTGAGAATTTGGTTACTGCGCCTGTAGGTACTACACTGCAAGAAGCTGAAGGCATTCTCCAGAAACACAAAATCGAGAAACTTCCATTAGTAGATGAGTCCAACACACTGAAAGGTCTCATTACCATTAAAGATATTGAAAAAGCAATTCAATTCCCTAACGCAGCTAAAGATGCACAAGGACGTTTGCTGGTTGGTGCAGCGATCGGGATTTCCAAAGATACCTTTGAACGTGCTGATGCATTGGTTCAAGCTGGTGTTGACCTGATTACAGTAGACTCGGCACACGGACATCACATTAACATCATTGATGCCGTTCGTCAGCTGCGCGAGCGTTTCCCTACCCTGACGATTGTTGCTGGTAACGTTGCTACAGGCGATGCAACCCGTGAATTGATCGAAGCAGGGGCGTCAGTTGTCAAAGTAGGAATTGGTCCAGGCTCTATCTGTACAACTCGTGTAATTGCTGGTATTGGTGTTCCTCAAGTTACAGCAGTATACGATTGTGCCAATGTAGCACGTGAATATGGCGTACCAATCATTGCTGACGGTGGTATCAAGTACTCTGGTGAGATTACCAAGGCTCTTGCTGCAGGTGCTCATGCAGTTATGCTGGGAAGCTTGTTTGCAGGTACGGCAGAAAGCCCGGGAGAAACGGAAATCTTCCAAGGACGTAGTTACAAAGTTTACCGCGGCATGGGTTCAATGGCTGCAATGAAACAAGGAAGTAAAGATCGTTACTTCCAGGATGATGACAAAAAACTGGTTCCTGAAGGAATTGAGGGACGCGTTGCTTACAAAGGACCTTTATCTGATACCATTCATCAGTTGATTGGTGGTCTTCGTTCAGGTATGGGATACTGTGGTACAAGCAGTTTGGAACAGCTTCGTAATAACACTCAATTCATTCGTATTACAGGTGCGGGACTTCGCGAGAGTCATCCACATGACGTACAGATTACAAAAGAAGCACCTAACTACTCGTTGTAATCCGAATTGTGTTAATTATTCCCAGGACAGGCTTGGCGATTTTCGCCGGGTCTGTCTTTTTTTGCGGATACCCCTGTGATAGAATAGAACAAGCGGTGATGATCCTTTATGGATTGGGGCGTTGCGGCGGTTTTTTGACGTGAGTCTATGAAACTGCTTCTGACAATGAATCTGGATTGATAGAAAAAGGTTGCCCAGCAAGAAAAGAAGCGCGGACGTCCTTTTACATAAGCATTTCATTTAATGCTAACTAAGTGACAATCGATACGACTTCAGGAGCAATGACATTGCTCTTTCGATACAGCGCATATACTACACATCTCACACGTCATCTTCACCTGATAGGGACTAAGAAAAAATCGCAGCACAAGCTGCACTGAAGCACACAAGAGTAGCTTCGGACCGAAGGGAGTATTCATCATTGAAAGCCAAACAAATGAATAAGAAAAAACGTCAAATTCTCAAAAAAAGTGTAGCCTCGGTTATGCTGATTAATATGCTCTGCATGTCTGCGGTAATGCCTGTTATGGCTGCTGCCAACGATTCCGGCCAGGTATTGACCGCGGCGGCTACAACAACGAAGACAGAAAAGATCGTGAACATTCCTTCAGTAGATACACTGGGACTCGATGTAAAATCAGCCGTGCTGATGGAGGCTTCAACTGGACAAATTCTACTCGATGTTAATGCGGATAAAGCTATGCCGCCTGCCAGCATGACGAAAATGATGACAGAGTATATTGTGGCTGAGCAAGTTAAGCAAGGGAAATTAAACTGGGATGATGTCGTTACAGTTAAAAAGAACGCAGCACAAAGTGTAGGCTCACGTATTTTCCTCGCAGAGGGTGACCAACATACGGTCAAAGAGCTATACATTGCCATGGCTGTTGGATCTGCGAATGATGCCACCGTTGCTCTGGCCGAGCACGTGGCAGGCTCCGAAGAAGCTTTTGTAAAAATGATGAATGATGAAGCGAAGCGTATGGGAATGAAGGATAGCTATTTCATCAACTCGACAGGTCTGGACCGTGCGGATATGCCTGCGGATTTCCGTCCAGCTGAAGATAAAGAAATCGTTATGTCGGCACGGGATGCGGCCATTTTGTGCAGATACATCATCATGGATCACCCGGACTACAAAGATTTTACAACAATTCAATCCTATAAATTCCGTCCAAATGATAAAGATCCTATCATCAACTATAACTGGATGCTGGAAGCGAATAAAAATATAACCAATTTCAAAAGCTATGCCTACGAGGGTCTGGACGGAATGAAAACAGGCCATACCACGAACGCAGGGAATAACTTTACAGGAACGGCTGAACGTGATGGCATGCGTCTGATTAGTGTGGTTATGGGTACGGATTCAGAGCCGGCGCGTTTCAGAGAAACGAAGAAAGTATTGGATTATGGATTCAACAATTTTGAAGTTAAACAGGCGGTTGCTGCCAAAACTAAAGTCACAGGCTGGGAAGCTGTACCTGTGAAAAAAGGGACGGAAACGACTGTACCTGTAGTGACGGATAATGCTGTTAGTTTCGTTGTACCCAAAGGTACTCAAAACCTGGATGTCACTTTTAAAGCCAATGTAACTGAGGCTGATAAGCTGGTTGCTCCAATCAAGGCGGGAACCAAAGTTGGGACGGTTACTTATACGTATAAAGCGGATGGAATCGAGCCTCAGGAGAAGACAGTGAACCTTATTACCGCAGAAGAAGCTGAAAAAGGCGGCTGGTTCCGTCTCTTCTTCCGTGCAGTAAAAGATTTCTTCGTTGATCTGTTTGATGGCATCAAAAACCTGTTCTAATAGGCAAAGGCTCCAAGAGAACAGGATACAATGGCATTTTTAATATTGTGTCGATGGTCCATTGACAAAATACAAGTAATTCCGACCGGATGGATTGTATATTTACAATTTTTCCGGTAAAATATCAAGTTAGAATTCTACGTATGAATCAGCTAAAAAGTCTATTGTTCTTCTACCTGACATTAGAGGTTTCACATCCTGTTCTTGGACAAGATTGACACATACATTACGGGGGGCTTGGAATATGGAAACGGGAACATCACGCGTTAAAAGAGGTATGGCTGAAATGCAAAAAGGTGGCGTCATTATGGACGTTATGAATGCCGAACAAGCTAAAATAGCTGAAGCAGCAGGTGCAACAGCAGTTATGGCATTGGAGCGTGTTCCTTCTGATATTCGTGCAGCAGGAGGAGTAGCCCGTATGGCGGATCCAACCATTGTTGAAGAAGTGATGAAAGTCGTAACCATTCCTGTTATGGCCAAAGCGCGGATTGGTCATTATGTTGAAGCCAAGGTATTGGAATCCCTGGGAGTGGATTACCTCGATGAGAGTGAAGTTCTGACTCCAGCCGATGAAGTATTCCATATCGACAAACATGAGTTCACTGTACCGTTTGTATGTGGCGCCAAAGACTTGGGCGAAGCGTTGCGCCGGATCGGCGAAGGAGCTTCCATGATTCGTACCAAAGGTGAACCGGGAACAGGAAACATTGTCGAAGCCGTTCGTCACATGCGCTTTATTAATGGTCAGATTCGTAAAGTAACCAATATGTCCAAGGACGAGCTATATGCTGAAGCGAAGAACCTGGGCGTTGCATATGAGCTTTTGCTAGATGTACATGAGAATGGAAAGCTGCCTGTAGTTAACTTTGCAGCTGGTGGCGTAGCGACTCCTGCAGATGCTGCACTTATGATGCACCTGGGCGCAGATGGTGTATTTGTAGGCTCAGGGATTTTCAAATCGGACAGCCCTGAGAAATTTGCACGTGCCATCGTAGAAGCGACGACGCATTATACAGACTACAAACTGATTGCTGAAGTGTCCAAAAACCTTGGGGCACCGATGAAAGGTATTGAGATTTCCAAACTTGCACCTTCCGAGCGCATGCAGGATCGCGGTTGGTAAGAGAAGGGGAATTGCAAATGAAAATTGGCGTTTTAGCACTTCAAGGGGCAGTCACAGAGCATATTCGTAGTATTGAACGGGCCGGAGCAGAGGGATTGGCTATCAAACAGGTTCAGCAACTTGAGGAGCTGGATGGGCTGATTCTTCCTGGCGGTGAGAGTACCACGATTGGCAAACTAATGCGCAAATATGGTTTCATGGAGGCCATTCGGGCATTCGCTGCTGAGGGTAAACCAGTGTTCGGAACCTGTGCTGGTTTGATCGTTATGGCTAAACATATTGCAGGACAAGAGGAAGCTCATTTGGAGCTGATGGATATGACCGTATCCAGAAATGCATTTGGACGGCAGAGGGAAAGCTTTGAAACAGATCTTCCGGTTAAAGGTATTGAGGAAACGGTAAGGGCTGTGTTCATTCGGGCACCTCTGATTGAGAGTGTGGGGAACCAGGTAGAGGTTCTTTCCACTTACAAGGATGAGATTGTTACTGCTCGGCAGGGGCATCTGCTGGCTTGCTCCTATCATCCAGAACTGACAGATGATTATCGGCTGCATGCTTACTTCGTAGACATGGCCAGATCGTATAAACAGTCTGTACAGAACCAATAGTGAATGATATACAACCTATGATCTGCCGGTATACCAGATCAGTCCTTCAGAGGCTCACAAGGCTTGCTGGTGAGGTGCTGTCTGGTCGGATGCCTGATGTTGCCCGTATTTAAGCGGGAATCGCAGCGTAGGGTAGCGCCGGAGGCCATAGGTTGTTTTTTACCAATAAGGAATCATAAAAGTTATGCGGAGCCGCAAAGCTATGGAATGGGCAATAAGGAAGGTTTCTACTTTGTGGTGTTATTTAGGAGGGGTATCTAGTGCTTGATGTGAAAATATTGAGGAATGAGTACGCACGTGTTGAAGAAGCGTTGACGAACCGCGGCAAATCGCTGGATCTAATCGCCGGGTTCTCGGAGATGGACGCCAAGCGTCGCGAATTGCTGCAAGAGAATGAAAACCTGAAAAATCGCCGGAATACTGTTTCTGGTGAAGTAGCCAAACTTAAAAAGAATGGTGAAAATGCGGACGATCTGATTGTTGAGATGCGTGAGGTTTCCGACCGAATCAAAGCAATGGACGAAGAAGTGCGTGAACTGGAAGCGAAAATCAATGATCTTACGATGGCGATTCCGAACATCCCTAATGAGAGTGTACCTATTGGTGCGTCTGAAGATGATAATGTGGAGATTCGACGTTGGGAAGAGCCTAAGTCGTTTTCCTTTACACCAAAAGCACATTGGGAAATCGCACAGGATCTCGATATTCTTGATTTTGAAGCGGCTGCCAAAGTTACAGGGTCCCGTTTCACCTTTTATAAGGGGCTTGGTGCACGTCTGGAACGTGCCTTGATTAACTTCATGATGGATCTCCACAGTGATCAGCATGGATACGAAGAGATTTTGCCACCATACATCGTAAACCGGGACAGCTTGTTTGGAACGGGTCAACTGCCGAAGTTCGAGGAAGACCTGTTCAAGCTGAAAGATACAGAGTATTACTTGATACCTACCGCTGAAGTTCCGGTAACGAACTATCATCGCGAGGAGATTCTGAATGCAGATCAACTGCCGAAGCACTTTGTAGCATACAGCTCTTGTTTCCGATCCGAAGCCGGTTCTGCTGGACGGGATACACGCGGCTTGATTCGTCAGCACCAGTTCAATAAAGTGGAGTTGTTGAAACTGTCTTCTCCTGAAACCTCTTATGAGGAATTGGAGAAAATGACACAAAATGCGGAACGTGTGCTTCAATTATTGGGACTGCCTTACCGTGTTCTGACGTTGTGCACGGCAGATATGGGCTTCACCTCTGCGAAAACGTATGACATTGAGGTCTGGTTGCCGGAAAGCAATACGTATCGTGAAATTTCGTCTTGCTCCAACTGCGAAGACTTCCAGGCACGTCGGGCCAATATCCGCTTCCGTAGAGAACCAAAAGCGAAACCGGAATTTGTTCATACCTTAAATGGTTCAGGACTGGCAGTAGGGCGTACAGTAGCTGCTATACTGGAGAACTACCAACAAGAAGATGGAACAGTGGTTATTCCTGAAGCACTGCGTCCTTACATGGGCGGAGTCAGCGTGATTGCACGTCGTTCCTAAGCTATTCAATAAATGAATGAAAGAAACCGTCTCCTGACCAATGGAAGTTCGAACTTCCCATTGGCTAAGGAGACGGTTTTTTTTGTTGGGTAGGGTTATGATGATTTTGTACAATGCAGCCTAGTACGTATGTCCATGTTGTAAATGTAGAACTAACGCAAAGAAAGTGCGAACGGAATCATATGTTGTGCGACTTCAAATTCCCTGTGCGTTGAATCGATTTTGTTCATGTTGACTTCAAAAATCCAAATCTCACCCAGCGAATCAATCCCTACATCAATGCCCAGCTCGCAGATTCGCTCCTTCACATGGCCTGCAATGTGATCAGCCGTCATGTTCGCCATTCGTTCCAGTCTCATCAGCATGACTTCTTCCTTATTAGGAAACTCATGACGAGAAAGGCAGTCCCATGTCGTAAATGCACGAAGTGAGCCGGCGTCGTTTACCACCTTATACTCGCTAGGGGTAGAGAGAAAAGGGAAAGCGGAAATGAAAGACCATTCCCCGCTTCCGTTCCGGACCAGATGCAGTCTTATATGATAAGGAAGTCCCTTCCTGGTTTCGCTGCGAACAAACTTTTGAATAATTAATCCCTTCTGGGCTGCAAGCATGGAAATCAGTTGCCCGAACTCCTCACCATTCATTTGGTGAACAAGCTCATGAGTCTTTACGGAGAAGCCTTCCTGTTCACGCTGAACAACAATGATTCCGCTGCCGAACGGGCCTATCGAGGGTTTAATGATGGAAGTCCCGTAAGTATCGATGAAAGCCAAAATCTCACCACCGTTTTCAACGGCAGTATACGGGATCAGATGCGAACTAAGCTCTGCATAATTTTGAAGTATTTCAAAAACTTCTTTCTTGCTAAAGGAACCTTCGTTTCGTTCATCGGTGAAAGGTATATGTCTTAAAGCCTCGTATACATCACTGTAATTCGTATTTCCACGTGCCTTCAATCGGTCATAGACCACATCGGGGAAGGGACAGTACCGAGCTTCCCACTCCCCGTCCTCCAGGACATATCCTTTGATATAACGTAATTCCGCATGAACATCGTGTGGAGCAAAATAGTAAAACGCTGCATTATTCCATTTTGCTGAATAGGCACAGGCATCCGCGAGTTGCTTATCATTGGGGTCATTGGTAAGCATGGCAATAACGGGATGGGGTACTAATTGCCCTGCTTTGGCTACATAGTGGGCATATTCAATCGCTCTTGCTGCTCGAACCTGTTCATGAGACGGTGTTGGGGGGCTAACATTGGCTTCCACGAAATATATTCGGCCTTCCGGAGTCACGATAAAATCCATGCCAAGCTCATCAATAAGAAAGGAATACGAACGGTTGATTGTCTCTGCCATACGAATAGCAAGCCGCTCCATCTCACGACTGATCCGGTCTGCTTGACTTGGGAATAAACGATAGAGCAGATCAGCAACATCCTCAATGCGGCCACCTTTACTTATATTTCTGATGATGGAGTCCGTATTTCCAATGCGGGCATACATTTTGGTCAGGGCCCATCGTCCCGTTCCATCACGCTGAATATGTATTCGGAAATCAATAACTTCTCCGTGAACATCCAAATAAGCAAGAAATTGATCCGGATCCTGCAAGCATTCTGTCGGAATGAGGTAATCTTTGAAGAGGGACTCCAATTTCTTCTGAATGTCGTATTTTCCATGAATCAGAAATGTTGTAAAAGGGACCCTCCGGCGAAGCCAGTCCTCACATTCAGGTCTGTTCTGACCAGGCTCAGGTGCTTCATTAAGCACCACGTCAGGGAGGGGGACGTTCCTTTGCACCCATGAATTTCCTTCCCGGAAGGTACCATGAATCACTTCCTGTTCCACATCAATGTGACTGGCATCAAAAAGGAAAACATGCGCACCTTTTTTCATTCCCTCCGAGATCAGTTCGCTGATTCGTTCCTCAGGTAAGGAGTTCAAAGGGTCATTGTTCCGATACACACCTATAAACAATTCATCACCCCATCATGAAAAAGTCTAGATTCAATTATACAGGGCACGGCTGAACAGATTCTGAACAACAATTCCAATCGTCGGGCCAGCGCGGTTTATCTTTACTTGGTAGAGGAAATCCCTTCTTCATAAAATTGGATATATAAATTCTTATAAAAAGGTTGCTTTCTGGCATACAATTATGTTATGATCAATTTCGTTGGCAAGTTTATAAAAGTTAATGTCCTGGAGAGGTACCGAAGCGGTCATAACGGGGCGGTCTTGAAAACCGTTAGGGGGCAACTCCACGTGGGTTCGAATCCCACCCTCTCCGCCATACTACAATTATGATAAGGATCTGAGCGATAAGCTCGGGTCCTTTTTTGCATTTATTTATACATCTTGCGCAGTTGCATATACGCTGTATTTCCAGAGCGTGTTTACTTCAGAAAATCAGTTTGTTTCAATATCCATGTGATGCATAAAAATATCCGAATCGCCGCATTTTATATAAGAGTGGAGGTGGTAAGATGAACCGCGAATTAAACATAGATCAGACGGAGCTTGTAGGTGCTTGGCAGGAAAGATTGCCTGAAGTTCTAAATGTCGGAGATCGGGCTCAGGTTATGGCTGACGAGGCCGATCAGCAGGCTATTCGAATTCACATTGCAACAGCGGGACACCAGATGTACTCTTTTGATTTCAAGTGTGCCTATGTGGATTCTCGTGAAGTCAGTGTGCAGCTGATTGATGTGGAACGTGATGGCAGAACGACGGATGAGCGGACAGAGCCCATTCAGGAATTGGCTCAGGATTACACGCGTCATATTCATGAATGTGCCCAGTCGTTGCAACCCAAAACCAGACAGTAGGTAGACGTCAAAGGAGTGGTAATACGTGAGCAAAGCCAAAGCTGGAACTGATAAAAACTTGCAAAATGTAGTCGCTGATCTGGATCAGATACCTGTGAATAGTCACCATGCCCAACAGATTCAACAGGACTCGAATGACCGTCGGCATCAGGATTCCATGAATCATGACAAAACGGAAGATATGGACCCGTCCCATTCCTAATCCAAACGAAGAGGGGGGAACAACATGAGCAAACCCAAAACAACACCTGTGCCTGAAGCCCAGGCTGCTGAGCAACACCGAAAACCTGAAAAGCATTCTTCCATGCAGGAACCGTTGTCTCCAAAAAAGTGAAAAACCAGAACCATGTGGATCATAACAATCCTCAGGGCTAGGTTAACTAAAGGAAAGATCATTCCTTTCCTTAGCACATATTAAAAATGCATAACAATTCCTATAACTCCGGTTAACTAACCGGGGTTTTTGCGCGTTCATACATGAATTAAAGGAGTGCACCATTGATATTTAAAGCTTACATAGGTCTTTGTAGCCAATTTAGAGAGTAAAGCTCACAAATTTCCCAAATCGTGTTTCCGTTTCAGAATAAATGGTATATCATTGATATTGAATTATTTTTTTGGGGTTATCACGAGAGGAGAGAAACAAATGACTAAACGTATGGGGGCGCTTCTTCTTACGTTGCTGTTAACCGTATCTATGGCACTGACAGCATGTAGCAGCAAGCAAGAACCGAAAGAGGCAATGAAGACGGCGGCAGCCAATGCTTCCAAACTGACTTCGTATGAGATGAGTTCTAATTTCACTATTAATGAATTGAGCTATAAAGCTGCAGACGAGTCACAGCAGGATCCAACGATGTCTCAGTTTATGAGCATGCTGAAGGATGCCCAGTTGAATGTAACTGGCGTATACCAAAGTGAGCCAATGCAAACCGAAATGACGGTAGGCATTGAACTTAAGGGCGATATGGGTATGACATTTACCATTCCAATGGTTATGACCGCTGAGAAGTTATATGTTAAGGTGCCAAGTATTCCGTTCTTCCCGATTCCGGAAACAGTTGTTGGTAAATTCCTGGAGCTGGATCTGAAAGAACTGGCTGAGCAGGAAGGAACGGAATGGAACCCGGATGCTATGGATGCCGCGAAAACACAAAAGCTGAGCAATGAAGTTATGGATGCGGTTCTGAGCGAGTATGACCAGGATAAATTCTTTAAAAACCTGGATGTGAAGGATGCGCAGCTTCCTGAAGGTTTGGATGCCAAGCAAGTGGTTCAATTTTCGGTCAACAATGACAATGTGAAAGAAGCCGTTACTGTTCTGGTAACCAAAGCACTGCCAAAAGTACTGGATATCATCTCTAAAGAAGAATATCGTGACATGTTGCAAATGAGTCAGGCAGATATCGACAAAGCCAAAGAGGATTTGAAGATCACTGAAGCAGATCAAGCTGAAATGGCTAAAGATCTGGACCAATTGAAAGACACACTGACCATTAACCAGTTCCACATTGATTTTGCTTTAGACAAAAAAGATTTCCCGGTATATCAAAAAATGGTTGCTGATCTGTTGATTAAACAGCCTGATACCAAGGATGAAGTTAAGCTTGCATTCACTGGATCAAACACATACACCAAAATTAACGAGAAGCCAGCTTTCAAAATCAATATTCCTACTGGTGAGGACGTTATAACAATGGATGAGTTTGAAGAACTAATGAACGCATCTTACGGATACTAAGTCACCGATTCATACGTTAAAGCAAAGAGCCGCTCGACCTTAGGGTTGAGCGGCTCTTTGTATGTTGTTTCCACGGTTTGTTCCATTACTGTAACGATTCGCCTAAGTCCTCGGCCAGCACAGCGTAGATCTGATGATCCTGATACGCTCCGTTAATTTTGAGATATTTACGAGCAATGCCCTCAGCCTGAAAGCCGTTTTTCTCTAGGACACGTTTGGAACCAGTATTGGATAACAGGATGGCCGCCTGAACACGATTTAATTTCAAGGCACGGAAGGCGTAGGATACAGCGAGCTTCACGGCTGCGGTCATTCGTCCGCCGCCCTGATAGTCTGGATGGATAAAGTATCCCATATCAGCATAATTGGCAACGCCCTGAACGACATTGTTCAAGCTAACCTGGCCAATAAGAACACCATCATCGATTGTGAAAATTCCGAATTGATACCCTGTTCCTTCCTCTCCTGCCTGCATTCTATCCTGAATACGTCTGGTTTGCGCATGCAGCGTATAGAATTCATCATCCCGGATAGGCTCAACAGCTTGGTAGGGAAGACGTGTGATTTGAATAAGAGCAAGATACGCTTCTGTATCTTGTGAAGTAAGTAACCGGAGACTTATCCCTTTTGGTGTGTCGTACAGTGTAAGCGGCATGGATTGCACTTCCTTTCCTGATGGGTGTCAGATTCTATCTTTTGCGTAAACGCCGGAAAAACTGAGTCAGCATGGTGGAGCACTCCGGTTGCAGAATGTCAGCAACCACTTCGGTTCGGTGATTAAAACGAGGTTCCTGCAATAAATTCATCAGCGTTCCTGCACAGCCGGCCTTGGGGTCAGCGGTACCATATATGACTCGAGGTACTCTGGATTGTACAATAGCACCTGCACACATGGGACAAGGCTCCAGTGTGACGTACAGACTGCAATCCAGGAGTCTCCATGCACCGATGGCCTCACTGGCCTGCCTTATGGCGACCATCTCCGCATGTGCTGTGGAATCAAGTGTTGTTTCGCGCAGGTTGTAACCACGTCCAATAATGCGGTTATGTTGAACAATTACAGCCCCGATGGGTACTTCACCAAGTGCTTCCGCTTTGTAAGCTTCAGCAATAGCTTCACGCATCCAGTGCTCATGTTGAGCCTCCTCCGAGAGATGCGAAAGATCAGGTTGGAGAACGTCATCCTTCATTAAAATATAAAACTCCTTCCAAAGAGCATTTGTGCGGCGAACAAACATTCGTTTGTTAACATGTTGTGTATAAGTCTGTGGATAACTGATGAGTTGCTCACATAGTTATGAACATACTATCCACATGCCTGTGGATTTGTGTATATCTTTTAGTGGTTATTCCCATTGTAGGCATGGAAAAGACAAAATACAATGGAATTCGCGTTTTTCAGCCAAACGGTAACTTTTGGACGAGGGTCAATTATCCTTTTCAAATAGACAGACAACAGTTATGATGGATATAGGTTTTGCCATATATCGCCAGAGGGTACAAGCCGAGAGGTGAACGAAAAAGTTGTCTATTAAAACGAAATTATCCATGATTATGTCGTGCTCGGTGCTCGTCATATTAGTTTTGAATATAGCACTGAGTTATTATACTACAGAAGAGAATTTAAGGCAGGACAGCGAAAACAAGATGGTGCTTACGGCCAAACAGATTGCAATTGCTGTCGAACAGAGTCAGTCCAGTTCAGAATATGTAAAACGACAGATTGGGAACAATCTGTGGTTGGCCTCTGTAATGGCAGCGGAAGAATTGGACCCGGATATTCATAATATCACAAATGAAGATCTGGTTCGCATGAGAGAAAAAGTCGGGGTCTCCCATATTTCGTTGATGGAGCAAACGGCTGATGATATTGTGGTTACCCGGTCTTCCGATCCAAAGGAGATTGGATTGTCTACCAAATCCATGACGTATTGGTATCAGGCATTTAAACAGCTTTTCGAAAATCATCAGGTTACGATTTCACAGGGACAGAAATTGGACCATTTTTGGTCGGATGGATTCGAATACTCTACATCCAATCCGTCAGATGTTGATATCTGGGGTTACTATCATGATGGGAAGAGAAATTACATAATCAATCCCTTCTATAATAATGCCGCTGTTGACAGCTATGTGAAGATCTCTGGTCCAGACGAGATTTTGAATAAGATTCGTGAAGTTAATCCATCGATTCTGGAGATTACAGGCATCAACCCGTTGACCTTCGGCAGCTCAAGCATGAGCAATGACGGAAGGGATACGAACCACAGCAAGCTAAACAACAGGCCTATTCGTTTCGGTACATATCAATATGGTACCGCAGAAGAGGATCACAAGGCGGTTGTACGGGCAATTCGTACTGGGCAGAATGTATCCTTTGTCAGTGAAACTCATGAACAAAAGGTACTCAAAAGCTTCATTCCTATATTTACTCCAAATGAATCATCTTATGTGATCAGTATTGTCATGGACTATAAGCAAATATCCTCCATGGTATCTGAACAGCTGGTTAGCCATGCCTCGATTTCACTTGTGTTGCTGGAGATTGTGATCTTTGGCAGCTATTTGCTTGCGGGCTATATTACGCGTCCTATTCAATCTATTTTGGGCAAAGTGAATGATGTGGCTGACGGTCATTTTGACTTCCGTCTGAAAGTGAGAAGGAAAGATGAACTGGGCCAATTAGCCAATCGTATTAATGCCATGATTCGTAATTTGGGGCATTATACGAATCGCCTGAAACAGATGTATGAAGAAAATCGGGCGGTAAAAGAGCATTTGGAATCGATCATTAACCAAACGGCAGACGCGATTCATATTACGGATCTGGATGGAAATGTACTGCGGGTGAATCGTGCCTTTGAGCAGTTGTATGGCTGGCGCAGTCGTGAAGTTGAAGGCCGCCAATTGAAGATTATCCCTCCTGGTACTGAAGAGCAGATGCGAGAGCAGCATGCCCAGTTGATTGAGGGCATGTCCATTACCTCTAATGAAACGACATGGATGAAGAAGGACGGCAGCCGTGTCGAAGTTAGCGTGAGTACAGCACCAGTTCGGGATGAAGCAGGCGAGATTACAGCACTAATTAGTGTATCCAGAGACATTACCAGCCGTAATCGTATGGAGGAGCTGCTCAGACGTTCCGAGAAACTGACGACGGTAGGCCAGCTGGCAGCCGGGGTTGCACATGAAATACGTAATCCGCTTACAACGCTGCGTGGTTTCCTCCAGCTCCAACAAGAGACGAATAAGCTTAATCATCGTCACCTGGATTTGATGCTGTCCGAGCTGGATCGAATTAATCTCATTGTGGGTGAGTTTCTGATACTGGCGAAACCACAGGCGGTTCATTTTCAGGAACGGGATATTCGCTTCATTCTGGGAGATGTTATATCATTACTGGACAGCCAGGCGCATCTGCATGGTGTGGAATTTGTACTGAATGCTTCATCCGACTCAGCTATGGTACACTGTGAAGAGAACCAGTTGAAGCAGGTCTTCATTAACTTGTTGAAGAACGGCATGGAGGCTATGCCAGACGGAGGCAATATCCGAATTAAACTCAATCATGACGAAGAGAATAATCGGGTTCGGATTGAAATCAAGGATGAAGGCACTGGAATTCCAGAAGAACTGATGCCTAAGCTGGGAGAACCGTTCTTTACAAGCAAGGAATCGGGTACAGGGCTTGGCCTGATGGTCAGCCAGCGCATTATTCAATCACACAAGGGCATGATGGATATCAAAAGCGTCATGAACAAGGGGACGACCGTCATTATCGATCTGCCTGCTTCCCAGCAGCAACCGGAAAGTATAGAGGAAGAGCATAAGACGGACAATGAACCTACAGACGAAGAGAACTAGACGAGGTGAGATTACCTTTTGCGTATTAATAAATTTATCAGTGAAACAGGTTTTTGTTCCCGTCGGGAGGCCGACCGATTGGTGGAAAGCGGAAAAGTAACGATTAATGGAGTGACGGCAGAACTGGGCAGTCAAGCAGAAGATGGTGATGATGTTCGAATTAATGGTCAACCCATTAAGGAAAAACGCAAACACGTATATATTGCGCTCAATAAACCTGTTGGAATAACGAGTACAACTGAGCGTCACATTCAAGGGAATATCGTTGATTTTGTAGGGCACAAAGAGCGCATCTTCCCGATTGGTCGTCTGGATAAGGATTCGGAAGGTCTGATCCTGATGACCAATGACGGAGATATCGTCAATCGAATTCTAAGAGCCGAAGGGCGCCATGAGAAAGAATATATTGTGACCGTGGATCGTGCAGTAACGCCAAGTTTCTTGAGAGGCATGAGCACAGGCGTCAAGATCCTTGGCGAAATGACGTTGCCTTGTACGGTGACTCGCATATCTGATCGGGTGTTCCGCATTATTCTGACGGAGGGGAAAAACCGTCAAATTCGCCGGATGTGTAGTGCATTTGGCTATGAGGTTCGGAAGTTGAAGCGGATTCGAATTATGAACATTCATCTTGGCGAACAGGCCACAGGCACATGGAGAGAACTAACGTCCGCAGAAAAATCGGAATTAAGCAGTCTCCTGGACTATACGATGGAATAAATAATAAATAATGATTGTCAAAGCGCTGCTTTCCACAAGGAAAGCAGCGCTTTTGATATCAGTGGATAGAAAAAAGTCACTCTCCTGTAATGAAGGAGAGTGACTTAAGCGTGAGTTTGCACAACGAACGCCCCGTTAGTTACCTTGTTCAACTGCTTTCACGGACGTGTTGTTACTCTGGTACTTACGGATAATTGAAACTTCTACCCGACGATTCTGAGCTCGTCCAGCTTCAGATTGGTTGCTAGCGATCGGGTGATACTCTCCATAACCACTAGGTGTGAATTTCGCTGGGTCCAGCGTCTCATTTAATAACAGAATTTTGAGGAAATTCAGTGCTCGATCGGCACTTAAATCCCAGTTATCCTTATATTGGCTGTTCGAAATGGGAACATTATCAGTATGGCCAGACACAACGACTTCATATTCCGGGAATTCCTGCAACATGCTAGAGATGGCTTTGGCCAGTGAACGAGACTCGGGCTTAACATCAGCCCGGCCTGAGGAGAACAGGGCGTTATCACTGATCGTAATCTTGAGCTCAGACTGATTCAGCTTGGTATTCAGCTGGTCGGAAAGGCCATTTTTCTGAATATATTGATCAAGCTTTTTCTTGAGTTTCTCCAGATCTTCCTGTTCTTTCTGAGCCATCTGCGCATCTGTAATCTGAGCCGGTGTCTTCTTGATATCTTCAGGCTGCTGTTTGTTTTTGCCCAAATCTGTAGTGGAATCTGTAGGGTTCATGGAGGTATGATCCAGTACACCCGAACCACCGTTCAATGCGCTGCTCAGAGCTGAAGCCATCTGTTCAAACTTCGTTGCATCTATAGAGCTCATAGAGAATAGTGTGATAAACAGAGCGAGCAACAACGTCATCAAGTCGGAGTAGGGAAGCAGCCAGCTCTCGTCTATATGTTCTTCATGCGGTTCGTGTTTTTTAGCCTTTTTCACCTGATGAACCCTCCTTCTCTTCCAACTGTCTACGTTCGGAAGGTGTCAGGAATACAGATAATTTTTGATTAATGGCAATGGTGGATACACCGGATTGTATCGATAACAAGCCTTCGACCATCATCAGCTTGATTTCCATCTCTTTCTTGGACATCCGCTTCAGTTTATTGGACATCGGATGCCACAACACGTAACCGCTAAAGATACCGAGAAGCGTCGCGATAAACGCTGCTGCAATCGCATGAGAGAGCTTTTCCATATCACTGAGATCGGCAAGCGCTGCGATGAGACCTACAACGGCCCCGAGTACCCCGAGCGTTGGTGCATACATCCCCGCTTGGGCGAAGATCAAGGCACCGCCACGATGGCGCTCTTCTGTAGCATGAATATCTTCCATGAGTACATCACTTACAAATTCCTGATCATTGCCGTCAATAATCATACGCATACCGCCGCGCAGGAACTGATCATCGATATCTTCGACTTTCGATTCAAGTGCAAGTAAACCTTCACGGCGGGTGGTGGAAGCCCAGTCCATAAATGTGCCGATTAGAGAAACACGGTCAATCAGTTGCTGCTTTTTGAACAGTACCCCGAATAGCTTGGGGATTTTTTTAACTTCAGACATGGGAAATGCCATGAAAATAGTTGCTGCCGTACCAACAAAAATAATAACGTAGGCTGCCGGGTTGTTAACCAGGTTGATAAGGGGTGCACCCTTCAGGAACATACCCACTACAAGTGAAACCAGCCCTAAAACTAGTCCGATAATCGTTGAAATTTCCATCATACACCTCATCCATGAGATAAAATTGAATCCTTTCAAGCGGCTTTATTCGGGCTTCCGGACGAACGTTACACCGCAATCCGTTTAATGTTAGGCAACCTTGAGGGTTGCAGAAACAGTTAAAACGGTCATGTATAGTATTTATCGACCAGATGGCCTTTTTTTTTAAGGGTTATTTTCAGGTATAATAAGAACAAATCTGCTCCTTAGGGGCTAAACAGGAGTGAAAAGTCAATGGGCGTAAAGCATGGACGGGATTATGAAGGAATATTGACAGATTTGACACAGGCTATAGGCCGAATACCGGACCGCTATGTTTTCTTTGAGATGGATGAGGAAGAATGGTCACGCCTTGGTGTAACAGAGCAACTCGAAGTGGATGAGGCATTGGCGGAAGATCTGTTCTATGCGCTGGGTGAGGAGTCTGTCATTCCGGTAGGAAGTGGAGTGGTCATTCATGACAAGGAACAGCACCGAATTCATATCTTAATTGGGGAAGAAGAGCTGACTTTTGTACCACTCATTTAGTATGCTCCTATAAGATATTTGGCATGGAAAACGGGGTTGGAGAATCTCCCAAAAGCCTTATGGTTAGTGGATCTAGCGCCATTTGTACTATTGGAATTTGAGGCTTGTCCGTGGTAAGATGATAGTCATGAAACGGGCGAACCGCAGGGCGGTGGACCTATGCGTTTGGGTTGCTGTGGTAGCGCCAAAGGTTTTGATGGCACCGCGGACAGCTGTCTGTGATGAGCCATCATATGGGGAGGAAGATAACGTATGGTTTTTTCGCAAGAGGAAGTCGAAGCTCATCTGGGAAGGCTGGAAGGCTGGGAACTGGAAGAGGGACGATGGATTGTCCGCAAGTTCGTATTTTCCAACTACATGAAAGGGATTGCATTTGTGGATGAGGTCGCAGCGATTTCAGAAGCATTCAATCATCACCCTTTTATTACGATTGACTATACAACGGTCACGCTACGTCTCACATCTTGGGATGAAGGTGGCATCACATCTGTAGATATTAAAGAAGCAGAGCAATATAACGAGGCGTTTGAGAAAAAGAGGTCGGAATAAACTGGCGCGGTTATCATCGCACTACCGGAAGTGAGTGAAGCATACATGTCAGACGATGATCAGAACAAACCACTTATTACTGTCGTAGGCAGCCTTAATATGGATCTGGTGGTGAAGACGGACATCATTCCCGAGGAAGGGGAAACGGTAAGCGGGAAGGAACTGCACTATCTGGCCGGAGGTAAAGGTGCCAACCAAGCGGTGGCAGCAGCACGACTTGGCGGACAGACAACGATGGTAGGTGCGGTAGGATCGGATGGTTTTGGTGAACGCTTGCTGCACAGTCTAACGGAAAGCGGGGCGGATGCCTCACAGGTCCGCATTCTGAATGATACGGTTACTGGTACGGCCTCCATCTGGCTCTCCAAAGGAGATAACCGGATTATTGTCATTCCTGGAGCGAATGGGCAGGTTGTGCCTGCGATGCTGGAAGAGGCGGATACGGTAAAAAGCCTGACTGCAGCCGCAGCGGTGCTGCTGCAGCTGGAGATCCCGCTGCCTGCGGTCACCCGCGCCGCCCAACTGGCGGCTGAAGGCAGCGCATTGGTGGTGCTCAACCCGGCTCCCGCGGTGCCGGGTCTGCCCCAGGAGCTCCTGCGGTGCGTCGACGTCGTCACGCCGAACCGCAGCGAGCTCGCCGTGCTTACCGGCCGGGATGATCTCCGGCCGGAAGACGTAGATGCGGCGGTCGCAGAGCTCGCCGCATCCCTCGGGGCCGCTGTCGTTACGACGCTCGGCCCCGAGGGGGCTGTATACGCGGCGGCGCCTGGCGGCCGCGTACAGGCAGGGCGTGCCGGCGCATGCCGTGCGCCCGGCTACGCCGTAAGCGCCGTCGACACGACCGGCGCTGGCGATTGCTTCAACGGCGCGCTGGCGGTAGCCCTCGCGCGCGGAGAGACGCTGGACGCGGCGGTAAGCTTCGCCATGGGCGCAGCCGCGTTGTCCGTGACGAAGCTCGGCGCCCAGTCCGGGATGCCGTCTGCACGTGAAGTGCAGGCTTTCCTTGCCGAGCAGAAGGCAAAAACGCAGTAAACCATTCTTCTTTAGGATGAATTATAGGCGGCAGAATGAGCTCATGCAACCGGAGTAGCCATAGCGCCGCATATTTTCACCGGAGCTTTCTCTACACGCTAAGCATGTAAATATGACCAAGAGGCTCTTACTTTCCCGGCAAGGGAGAGTGAGAGCCTCTTATCTGTAGAACATTGATTAAACCCGGTAACCCTGTGATACGGTTGGCTACGTTATGCGTTCAGCATCAACGTGGTTTAGAGCATGCGTTAAAGAGCAGGAGGTGATTGAAGCCACCACGCTATACATGCTTGCAACCTGTCTTAACTGTTCGCCTTAAACGATGGGGTTACTTCTTCTCCGCCAGCCACATCGCAATATTCGCGATTTCTTCTTCCTTCAGCTTGTCTTTGAACGAAGGCATACCGCCGCTTTTGCCTTTGACAATGGTCGTATAAATCTTCTCCACATCGTCCTGGCTGCCAATCTTCTGCAGACTAGGGCCCATGCCCCCTTGAAGCTGATCACCGTGACAGGTAATACAGTTGGCTTTGACCAGTGTCTCGGCCTGTCCTGCATCCATGGTAACTTGCGGCATCGTCGGTTTCGCTTCTTCTGCAACTTCCTCTTTCCCTGGAAGCGTAAACATTAGTACAATAGCTAAAGCGCACGCTGCAAAAAATACCCCGCTCATGATCCATTTGTGCATCCCTTATGTCCCCTCCAGAATGAAAGATCATCTAACCTGAAACTATCCATATCATTATAACGGAACCTGTAGTTACATCATAGCATTTTGTGGTAATTTTTTGAACTAATCACATAACCGGGGACTTTTTCGATGATTTGAAGCCCTATTTAATCGCGTGGACCTTCATAGACCATGCAGTAAAAAGGTTTCAAACCGCTCGGTGTCTGTCGTTCGTATGTATCCTGCGTAACAAATCCTGCCTTGAGATAGACACGAATGGCCCGTTCATTCCAGGTCAGGACTTCCAGATCAATTTCGTTTGCCGGGTTCCGGCGAAGGGCTTCCTTCACAATGGCCGAGACAAAAGCTGTTCCCTGACCATGACCACAGCGTTCGGGGTGCATACCAAGCCCAATGCGAGTGACACCTTCAAGTGGGAAGTATTGAGCGAAACCCCAAATTTGATGATCCTCTCCCAACACCACTGCATATTGTTCCTTCCGAAGCTGGGGATCTCCGAATTCCACTTCGAGTGCTTTCATCTGCTCCCAGGGCAGCCAGCTATAAATATTATAAGGCGGATCATACTGCCAATCACAGATGAGCTCCGCATGTTCTTCTTGCATGGGCACAACGTGAAACGTCACAGGGGCTTCATCCATACAACTGCACGCTCCTCTCATTGTGAACAAGCTATAATGATTTTAATTTAACCAATAGCATAGATATGTCATTCCATATCTATGCTTGTTTTCACTCTACAAAAGAGGCGTTCATTTGGCAAGTCCTCGTTATTGAAAAAAAGTGAAACAAAAGTTCTGGTAATTTCGTTTATATTATAGTGGGATGGGTAAAAACATTATAAGAGCACGGACGAAGCAATGCAAAATAGCCCTGAAAAAAGTAAAGTTAGGTTAGATAGCTTATCCCAAAATACTTTTGATGAAACGAAGCACAAAAAAACCGCCGGATACATTCCTGCGGAGAATGTACCAGACGGTTCTATTATGCTTCGTTACAGTAGTGTTATTGTTACAGCATGACGTTGCTCCGCTTGTCCCTAGTCGATGGCCAATGTCTCATATGCGTCCGTGCTCATAATGCGTTTAGCGCCAACATAGCGGTTAGCCCAATAGCTTTCACTTAATGCGCTGATTGTAACTCCTTTGGAAGAAGAGGAGTGTGCAAACTTTCCATCTCCTACAAAGATCCCTACGTGCGAGACCCCTTTGCCCGTTGTATTGAAGAATACCAGATCACCTGGTCTCATTTCCATACGGGATACTGAATCGCCCATGTCGAATTGTGAACTTGATTGGCGCGCCAGATCAATGCCCAGCTTGTCGAATACATAACTTGTAAACCCAGAGCAGTCAAAGCCGTTAAGCGTTGTTCCTCCGCTTTTGTATGTAGTTCCCATTGCTGAATCAATGACTTGGTCCATTTTTGAATCTGCGAATGCGCTGCCTGCTCCAAGCGATAATGCGAATGTGAGGCTAAGTACAGCTGCGGTTAATTTCTTCTTAAACAAAAGATATACCCCTTCCAATGCCTGCGAGGTTAGCTTAAGGATTCGGTTGAAGGTCCCCTATGATCCCTCTGTTGCAAGATCAATTCACCCATAACTGGTTCCCCCGCTTCCCAGGTGCTAGGAATTTGGCTATGCTAGTTGTGCACCTGCGAAATCAAGAAATGACGATTAAATTTTAAGTAGTTACAAATATGAAGGTAAAGATTACAAAGTTGTTACTAAAAACTCACTGCGATTATTGTAACAGAGGTATATCACTTTGGCAACGTTTAGCAACAAAATTAGCAAAAAAAACCTCGACCTTTGACGGGGAAAGGTCGAGGTTTGCTTGTTTAACGGCATTTGATGAGCTTAACTTTACATAGAGATGGTAACAATTTTGACCGTTCAATTTATTCCTTGACCGAGTTGGACTGCCATAACCGGAAATGGGCGCATATTTTCCACAGACTCAGCAAGCACCGGGCAAGTGGGTACGTTTGTTGTAGTATAAGGCCGGTTAAGCCTGTTACTAACCATGAAGCTGAGGTAAAGGCACCAAAGACCAGCAGATGAAGACCTCCCAGCAGGGTCGCAATACCGATCAAGGTGATGATTTGGCGCAGAGCAATCCATAGGGCCTGGAACGTACCACGCGCTCCACCTTCCCCGTCAGGAGCCGAGACCCCAAACTGCATGTAGAGAAGGGCATGATGTATTACCCACCCGTATACAATCCAACCAGCAACATAGGGAATACCCGGCAAGAGCAGCTGGAGGGAATGAAAGCCATCCATAAAGATGGAATAGAGCTTCGGTACGAGCCAATAAGCCGGCAGCAGCAGCAATACGGTTCGAATCGTGTGAAGCAACAACATCGGTTTCCACAAATTTTTGATGCCGCGAATGAATGGAACGCGCTCTTCTGAATGATTAAAATGCTGGAGTGAGTAGAGCAGCCCTGCCTGAATGAGTGGGCTAATTAGCATCCGCAGCAGCAGCATAGCCCCTAGAATCCATAAATGGCGATGGACCTCCGGGTTTGTTGACAGACCAAGCTGGCTCTCCATTTTGAATAGAATTGTACTTAGCTCCCCGGCATCAGGTTCAGGATAACGCAGGAGAAGCGGGACTACAGCTGACTGTACCATCCGATAAAGAAAGTATCCCCATATTAATTGATAGAGAAATAAGAGTGCCGCAATGAACATATGCTGACGGACGAGAAACCAGCCTTCACGTATTTTCGCTTTCACTGTATCCACCTCACCATGACAGACTTCCGAATATAGCTTCTATAAGTTTGGTTGCGCTCATGCTCCAGCGGGATTTGGTTGGCTCATCCAGTCCGGATTTCAGAAAATTGTTCATATGATGGTTCTCCAGCACGATCGTGTATAGCGGATCAGTCATCGCCCAGGAAACCGGGGAAGTGTAGGTCAATTTGTAGGTAATGCGCTCCTTGCTACCATCCCATTCTTTCGTCATGGTTTTCCCATCCTCGAACATAATTCGAACAGGCACTTTCGTATATTCACTGCCTTTTTTCTGCACTGTAACCGACGACTCGTACAAGGTTTGACCGTCTTTCAGGACGGGAGTGACCTTGATCTTCTCCACTGCAAAGTCAGCCATGCCGTCTCCGTATACGTATTGTTCAAAATAATCCGACCAGGACGTGCGGGTCACTTGTTCCACGACCTTTTGAAAATCAGAAGAAGTAGGGTGTTTGAAGCGGTATTTCTTCACATAGGTCGAGAGAATGCGCTCCATCGTTTTAGCACCAACCTGCTGCTCGATCCCGAGTAATACAAGCTTGCCTCTTGTGTATACGTTGGCTGCATAATGATTCTGGGAATCAAACTTCCAGGATTCTTGTGTCAGTGGAGCTGGGGAAGTAATGAGACCTGATTGTACGGGCAGATTCGGGATAAGTCCGTATTCCTGTTCCATCAGTTTGTCTTCCGCATAGGAGGTGAATCCTTCGTCCAGCCAAGCCTCTTCAAATTCATTACTGGCGACCATACCGTAAAAATACTGATGTCCAATCTCGTGCACAACCGTCCGTTCCAGATCGTAACCAGGGGCGGAATCATCCGCACCGAAGGCAGTGACCAAAGTAGGGTATTCCATTCCCCCTGCACCATTCCCCGATTTGGGCGGGACAACGATGGACAGTGTAGAATACGGATAAGGGCCAAACCATTTGCTATAATTGGATAGCGCTGCTTTGGCGGCGTAGAAATAACGTTCCTTTAGATCCTCATGCGCAGGGTCGAGATACAGCTTGATTCGAACGCCAGGCACATTAGGAGCAGAGAAGGGCTCTTCCGCATAAACAAAATCAGGTGAGGCTGACCAGGCAAAATCATGTACATCATCCGCATAGAACTGATAGATTTTTTCGCCGTTCTTCACCACAGCTTGCTGGGTTGGGAATCCTGTGGCAGCCACCTTGTATGTTTCCGGTACCCGAATACGTACACTATAGATGCCGAAATCAGCATAAAACTCTGAATTGCCATGATACTGATGCAAATTCCAGCCTTCGGACGTTCGACCACGTGTGCCTACTGGCTCATATACGCTAAGTTTAGGGAACCATTGACCTGCCATAACAAAGTTATCTGCTGTTCCCATGCGGGCAAAAATTTTCGGCAGCTTGACCTCAAATCGGGTGTGAAGCGTGATGCTTTCACCGGCTTTAACAGGTTTGGGCAGCCGTACCTTAATTAGGGTAGTATCTTTCATATTTCCGTCATCCGGCTGCACATATTGCATCCGATGCAAGAGGGAAAGCCCGTCCTCTGTTTTCATTTCTGTAATATGCATGGAACCATAACCGTCCGTGGGCATAACATCGCCGCGAAGCTTTCCCCCGGATTCTTTCATAAAGGTGGTGTCGGCAGAAGAGAAGGCGTTGGGATACATGTGAAAATAAAGCTCACTGACGGTTTTCTTACCTGGATGTGTCCAGGTTATCGTCTGAGTCCCTTGTAAGACATTTCCGTCTACGAGCTTCACATCCATGTGATATTCCACTACGCGGTTGCTGAACACTTCAGCGGTAGGTGTCTGTATACTTTCCGGAGATGTTTGGGTTTTGACGGGTGCCGTAGGCTTGCCCGATTCCGGGGCGAGCGCAGGCAAGTCAGAATGAATGGAGCGTGTGGTACCCAGACCAAGCCATATCCCCCCGGCAATTACACACAGGGCTATAATTGCGGTGAGCCAGCTCTTGGCGCGTCGTGGAATCATCGTTAAATACCTCCCGTTGACAAGCATCTACAGCATGTATATGTTTGCATTGGGGCGATTATTAGTTAAAATATTTGTATCAACCCTTGGAGGCTATAAAATGGACCAAAACGAGCAAAACGGCAAAAAACAGATTGCCTTGAATATCGTTAGTGCAAAGAGCAAACACAAAGGCTTCGGTGCAGGCTCTATTGATCTGAACAACCTGTCTCCAGTTATTATTGATAACGGAGAAGCTAAGATCGATATTGGTGCAATGCATGCGAAGAGTAAGGTAGAGCGCAACATCAAATTCTCCACCAATCGTGAGGACGTACCCAATGGACGCCAGGTATGGCTGGTATGGGTAGCTGTGGACCGTAACGAACAGGGGCAGCTCTATGGTGGAGCAACCGCGTGTGAGATGTGGATTGATACAGAAGCTCGTCGTGGATGGAAACTGCTGGCCGAACATGTGAATCGTATGGATTATGCTATGAAGCGCCGGTTCATGCTGGATGATCTTGGACCGGAGGATCGCGCAGCACTCAAAAAACTGCTGATTACGCATAACGAAGAATGGTGGAACGCTTCTCCAGATGAATTGAAAGAAGCGCTTGCCTAATTCATGTGCAAAGCCGTTTAAAAAAAGAAGCAAAAGCCCCGTGACCGAGATGATCGGTTCGGGGCTTTTGCTTTTGTGCTGAAACTGGAAATTTTGGAGTGGCGTAATTGCGTCATTACGTATTTACGTCACTTTGGTCATTCCACCCACCAGCGTTTGAAATCCTTCCACCATGAATGCTTCTCTTCCTGTATTCCCTGCTGATTCTGCACTTCGCGACTGTTTTTATCATCCTCTGAACCCGAATCGTCTGAAGCGCTGCGACAGACCTCAGTCGGTTCTGTGCCATCAATAAAAACTTCCAGCCGTTTCTCGGCGCAGCCATTGCCAGCCAGTTTGCCGGATTCGGGATCGATATATACACTGACGACGTTATCCGGTACGGTGAAGATCTTCGGTGGAACACTGGCAAGAGCCTGTTCCGTGAACTGGGCAAACATAGGTGCCGCACGACGCCCGTCGGATGTGGAGATGGCTTTGCCCTGATCGTAACCGACCCAGACAGCTGTGGAGAGCTCTGGGGTAAAGCCAACTAACCAGGCATCCGTATTCGTTGTCCCTGTTTTGCCAGCGACAGGCCGTTTAATGGTTGCAGATACCCGATTGCCTGTTCCGCCATTTTCGAACACACTCTCCATCAACCGTGTTAATACATAAGCAGCAGCGGGTTCAACGACCCTCTCAGCCTTGGTCTGAGGTGTTTCATAGATTACTCGTCCTGCGGCGTCCGTCACTTGTAGAATGGCTACAGGAGGTGTTCGCTGTCCACCTGCGGCAATAGCGGAGAATGCGGAAGCCATCTCCAGAGGACTAACCGGTGAGGTTCCGAGTGCAAGGGAGGGTACCGGGCTCATATTACTCGTAATCCCTAGATTCTTGGCCATCTTCACCACTTGTTCAGGTCCGATCTGCATAATCGTATTTACCGCGTAGATGTTGTCCGAAGCGGCGATGGCCTGTCTCAGATCAATCTCACCTAGATACTTATCCCCGAAATTGCCGGGTTTATAGGTCTTGCGATCATTGTCATAATGAAACAGGGTTGGCTCGCTTTTAAACATGGAAGCACTGGTGAGCTGTTTGGATTCCAGGGCAGCCAGATACATAATCGGTTTAAAAGCAGATCCTGGCTGGCGTGTAGTCGCCAGTACATGGTTAATCTGATTGGTCCGGTAATTTTTGCCGCCCACCATCGCTTTGATGTATCCGGTACGGGGATCAATCGATACCAGAGCGGTTTCCAGCTCGCTTTTGGCATCCATGCCTTTGGCTACGGCGTCTTCCGCCGCTTTTTGTACACGCAGATCAAGCGTGGTGTATATATTCAATCCTCCATGATCCAGCATCGCTTCGCTGATTCCCAGCTCCTTGACCGCCAGATTCCGGATATAATCGCGGAAATAGGGGGCGCTTTCCACGGTTTTACGTTCACTTTCCGGCTTGAACGAGAGCATTTCTTCATAAGCCTTATCAGCTTCCGCTTGCGAAATTTTGCCGATGTCAGCCATGGCATTTAATACAACCTTCTGCCGATCCTTGGCGTTCTTCATATGATTATATGGAGAATAGTACGTCGGACCCTTTGGAATTCCTGCAAGCATGGCACTTTCGGCGAGTGTCAACTGTTTGGCCGATTTGCCAAAATACATCCGGGAAGCCGCTTCGATTCCGTAGGCACCATGACCGTAATAGATTTCATTCAGGTACATCTGCAGAATTTCATCTTTGGTGTATTTCATCTCCAATTGTGCCGTGTACATGGCTTCCTTGGCTTTACGGGTCCACGTCTTTTCATGGGACAAATACAGGTTACGCGCGAGCTGCTGGGTCAGTGTACTTGCGCCCTGAGACATCTGCATATGCTCCAGGTTTACGAGTACAGCCCGTCCCATTCCTCGGATGTCGAAGCCGACATGATCATAGAATTTGCGGTCCTCAACTGCTAGTGTGGCGTTGACCAAGTCAGGTGAAATATCTCCTAACTGTACAGGCACCGAGTCTTTGCCTCCCGCCGAGAAAGTGGCAATGACTTCGCCCTGGCTGTCCAGCAGCCTGGAATTGCGATCCGAGTCAGCCAGCGGCAGACTAGTGGCGTATAGGTAGACTAATCCTGCTGCCAGGGCGATTAGGCCGAGAATAGCGAGCAGAGTCAGACTTTTGATGACTTTCCATATGCGGAACCCGCGTTTGCGGGTCTTTTGGCTTGGTTGGGTCATGGAACGGGCTCCTTTCTTTTCTTTCCAGTATGGGAATTCGGTGACACGGATATTCAATCATCCCGTTTAACGGTTTAAAATATAGCTTTTTTGCAGAAAAAAAACCGTTTTGCAGTATAAACGTCAATCGCGTATAATGCAAAAGGGTAATGAAAGATAACAGTTCGGCACAACATACAACAGGCAAGGAAGATCGAACAGTACCATTGTCAGTGATTCTTTGATCACTCAGACGCTATGTACGCTCTGGTCAATTTAATCTATATAATGTAGTGAAACGCGGACCTTTCCCGCAGCCAGCAACCATAACGCTGTATGGCGCCGAACGCTGGACGTGCTTGGGCGAACTGGCAGCGCACCCGCGCTTTGTCAGGTATGGCTGATCATTAACTTTACGGAAAGAAGGTAGAGATTATGGAATTGTGGTTTACGGAGAAACAGACCCCCGCATTCGGAATCACCGCGAAGATTAAGCAGACCTATGTAAGCGAAAAGACGGATTTTCAAGATCTGGCTATGGTAGAGACCGAGGAATTTGGCAATATGTTGCTGCTTGACGGCATGGTGATGACGACGGTGAAAGACGAATTCGTTTATCATGAAATGGCGGCCCACCCTGCGCTAAACACACACCCGAATCCGAAAAAGGTGCTGGTTGTCGGTGGCGGTGACGGCGGAGTTATCCGTGAAGTTATTAAGCACGCTGCTGTAGAAAAAGCAGTTCTCGTCGAAATCGACGGGAAAGTGATTGAATATTCCAAAAAGTATTTGCCTGAAATCGCCGGTAAGTTGGACGAGCCTAACGTTGAAGTGCTGGTGAACGACGGCTACATGCATATTATAGAGCATAAAAATGAATACGATGTAATCATCGTTGACTCCACAGAGCCTGTAGGTCCGGCTGCTCCGCTGTTTGAGCGCGGTTTCTACCAGGGCATCTATGAAGCGCTAAAAGAAGATGGGATCTTCGTTGCTCAAACGGACAACCCATGGTTCAAAGCGGACCTGATTCAAAAGGTAAACAAGGACGTTAAAGAAATCTTCCCTATCGTACTTGTGTACGGTTGTAATATCCCTACGTACCCAAGTGGTCTGTGGACCTTTACAATGGGTAGCAAAAAACATAATCCGCTTGAGGTGGACGAGACGCAGATTCCAGAGATGGATACGAAATATTACTCTCCACGTCTGCACAAAGCGGCGTTTGTTCTTCCTAAATTCGTGGAAGACCTTACGAAATAAGGAGGAAATAATCAGATGAAGTTGGATCAAGCTTATTCAGGTAACGTGTTTATTTGCAGTTCGGAGGACTATGAGAACTCCAAAGCGGTTATTTATGGTATGCCGATGGATTACACCGTCAGCTTCCGTCCAGGGTCCCGTTTTGGCCCTTCCCATATCCGTCAGGCGTCGGTTGGACTTGAAGAGTACAGTCCTTACCTGGATAAAAGCATTGTGGATATGACATACTTTGACGCTGGGGATCTGCTTTTGCCTTTCGGTAATGCAGGACGCAGTCTCGAAGTCATCGGAGAATATATCGGTGGCCTGCTGGCGGACGACAAATTCCCGATTGGTCTCGGCGGGGAACACCTTGTCACTTGGCCTGTCATTCAGCAAATGTACAAGAAATATCCCGACCTTATCTTGATTCATATTGATGCACATGCGGACCTTCGTGAAAACTATGAAGGCGAGCCATTGTCCCACTCGACACCAGTGCGTAAAGCAGCTGAACTGATGGGCGGCAAAAATATTTATCAGTTCGGAATTCGTTCCGGTTCCCGTGAGGAGTTCCAATTCGGACGGGAGAACATCAACTTCTATCCGTTTGAAGTGGCAGCTCCGATGAAGGAAGCTCTTCCGAAAATGGGTAACCGTCCGGTATACGTTACAATTGATATCGACGTGCTTGATCCGTCTGCGGCTCCGGGTACAGGAACAGCAGAAGCGGGCGGTATTACGTCCAAGGAACTGCTTGAAGCCATCCACATGATTGCAGGATCAGATGTAAATGTAGTGGGTTGTGATCTGGTGGAAGTGGCACCTATTTACGATCCTACGGAACAGACACAAATTGTGGCTGCGAAGATGATCCGTGAAATGCTGCTTGGATTTGTGAAGTAATAGCAAAATAACAGCGTCCTCTGTCTGCGTCAGGTTAAAAGCCTGCGTAGGAGAGGGCATTTTTTATGATCGTCTCTTAAACTTGATTGATTGAACCTCATTTCTGGATGATGTTATACTGACTACAAAAGTATTCAGTAATATATTCATTGATATATTACATTCGTGAAGTATATGGTGATTGGGTTTGACCATATATAAAAAAGAGCCTTCACCGCGCCAACGGTAAAGACTCTTAGGACCCCGAAAGGCTGTGGACTGCCACGGCGTGCATGAATTAAATATTGCTATGCAAGCGAAACCCACCGTCAGGCTTCCGACCTTATCAGGTGGGTTTTCGCTTGCAATTCAAGTCCATAACATCGTTTATAGCACGTATGTTCCCATACCTCTACCATTTGTTGTATATATAAATACACCCGTGTGTCATGCAGAAAACACTTATTCGGGATGACTCTATCTTAATATTTATGTATAATATGGAAATAGAGGGAAGGGGTTTTGTTATGCATGCAATCCGGGCTCAATTGAGTATGTATCCCAAATGGTTTATAGCGGTACTTATGATATTTACCATCAATCTTATATTAACAATGACTTTGTTCATCAATTTAACGTTAATACTGGCTAATCTCGCCATGTTATATGTTGCCTTTAGCATCAAGACACTTAAATACAATAAATTGCATTTTGTCCTGTGCCTTATTTTAAGTATCACTTTTGTGATTATTGCTTTTAAGACATATCCCATTTAAATCGGCTCGTAGTAGAGATTAATGATGAACCACTCATGCCCATGAGATAAAAAATGTGGGCATGAGTGTTTTTTTTTATTGCAATAATGTCACGCGGGATAAACAAATTGTTACGTTAAATCCTGCAAAATGGGGTAAAACCATAGAAGGAGGTGTCACAATGACAACAATGAGCAGAATGACATGGAAACGGATCGGCGCACTCGCATTATCGGTAACGCTGGCTTGGGGACTTGGTCCGGTACATACACTACCAGGCGCTAACGCTGCATCCTCCCCAACGTGTGGAAGTGGAGATCATGGATTAACAGCTACGTTGAAAAAGGGCAGTGGTGTGGAAGACCAACGACTGCAATTTACGGATATCGACTTTTTAAACAATACAACCGGACGGGCTGCTGGCGAGGGATTCCTGATCGGTACCTCGAATGCAGGCTGTACGTGGCAGTCCATTTATACCGGTCAATGGCAGTTCACACAACTTGATTTTCCGAATAATGTGAATGGATTTGCATTGGCTCAGGTGAAGAATTCTCCTACGACGTATCTCATCCGCTCAACAGATGGTGGATCACACTGGACACGGATGGATATTGGTGGCTTACAATTTAAGCGAATTGATTTTCGCACTAAAAATGAAGGCTTTGGGTACACCTATAATGGGGCATATATGACAAAGGACGGGGGTGCAACATGGAGCCCCATCTCTACACCAGCCAATACACGCGGAGCTGTGTTCACGACAGAGAAGCAAGGTTATGCGATTGTAGTCGCTCCTGGCTCGGGGTACCGAATCATGCAGACAAGTAATGGAGGCAAGAACTGGACGCAATCGCTGAAGGTAACCTCAACAACGTGGAGCGGTGGAGATATATACGCGAGCGGTAACCAGGTATGGGCCCTTCTATATGGCGATGCAGGCATGTCCCAGCAGTCGTATTCTCTCTACGCGAGCGGGAATGAAGGCAAGAACTGGAGACAGGTCTTCGCCCAACATACAGCAGGTGGTGGTCCGGCTCCAGGTGCAAGCAGCACAGGGAACGGAAAAGGTCCCGCAGAACCAGGGGGTCACCCAGGGAACATGGCGTTGATCGGTAATCAGACGGCCTATCTCTCGGGAGGATCCCCTGCAGCAGGCAAAGTAGGGATTGGCCGTTCTTATAATGCAGGTTCCACGTGGAAAAATATTGACCTGAAGGATCCAGGTTATAGCTCCCGCATTTCGTTTCCTTCTGCCAAAACAGGTTGGCTCGTCGTAACAAGCGACAATTCTCCTGCTATTTATGAGACGACAGATGGCGGAACAACATGGAAGCAAAAAATATTGTTGCCCGCTGAAAACGAGTAATTGGCGTCAGGCCATGGAATAATTTCAAGGCAATTTCAATCTAAAAGTGTATAAATCTTAACTTATTTGGCCTGATGAGGCCGACATGAACAAACAAGCCTTTTCCGGATTTAAACTGCCGGAAAGGGCTTGTTTGTTCTTAAATAAAAACGGTTGAATCCTGTTCACAAACACGTTATTGTAAGCGATAACAACACTTTTGGGGAGGTTGAAATTATGGTTGATGTTATTTTAAAGACGGATTCGGAACAAGGATTAATAAATCGCAATATATATGGTCACTTCTCAGAGCATCTGGGGAGATGTATTTATGAAGGGCTGTGGGTAGGGGAAGATTCACCTATTTCGAATACAGAAGGTATACGGAATGACGTGCTGAAGGCACTGCAAAAACTTCATATTCCCGTACTTCGTTGGCCTGGTGGTTGTTTTGCCGATGAATATCATTGGAAAGATGGCGTAGGTCCAAAAAGTGAGCGCGCCCGCATGATCAACACACACTGGGGCGGGGTAGAAGAGAACAATCATTTTGGTACGCATGAATTTCTGAGATTGTGTGAGTTGCTCGGTACAGAGCCGTATATCAGTGGCAATCTGGGGAGTGGTACGGTGCAGGAGATGCAGGAATGGGTGGAGTACATCACGTTTGATGGGGAATCTCCGATGGCGAACTGGCGGAAGAGCAACGGCCGTGAAGAGCCATGGAAGCTGAAATATTTTGGTGTCGGGAACGAGAACTGGGGTTGCGGCGGTAATATGCGTCCTGAATACTACGCAGATGAGTACCGTCGTTACGCGACATATGTACGTAATTATTCCGGAAATGAGATATATAAAATCGCCTGTGGGCCAAACGATCACAACTACGATTGGATGGAAGTATTAATGCGGGAGGCCGGTCGTTTTATGGATGGAATTAGCCTCCATTATTACACCATTCCAACAGGTGAGTGGGCGGATAAAGGTGAGGCTACAGGATTTGGAGAAGCCGAATGGTTCACAACGTTGAAAAAGACGCTATATATGGAAGAGTTACTTGTGAAGCACTCCGAGATTATGGATAAATACGACCCTGAGGGCAGAGTCGGTATTATCGTGGATGAGTGGGGAACGTGGTATAACGTTGAACCGGGTACGAATCCGGGATTTCTGTACCAGCAAAATACGATGCGAGATGCCGTACTTGCCGGGATCAATCTGAATATTTTTAACGCACACAATAAAAGAGTGCACATGGCCAATCTGGCACAGATCGTTAATGTTCTCCAGTCGCTCGTTCTGACTGAAGGAGATAAGATGCTGCTTACGCCTACATATCATGTGTTCGATATGTATCAGGTGCATATGGACGCACAGCGATTGGAGCTGAACTATGAGAGTCCTGGATATACATTCGGGGACGAGACCATCCCTCAACTAAGTTTGTCGGCTTCTCGCAGCAATGATGGAATTATTCATGTGACAGCGTGTAACCTTAGTCATACGGATGAGCTTGAAGTGGTCTGTCACATCGAATCAGTCGATGCTGCTTCTGTATACGGACAGATTCTACATCATGCAGATTATGGTGCGTTCAACACATTTGAACAGCCGGATCGAGTTCAGCCTGCGGAATGGAAGGGTATTACACTCGAAAATAACAAACTGCGTTTTGTGCTGCCTCCGGCCTCTGTTGGAGTAATCGCTGTAAAGGGCTGATCCAATGGAAGCATCTGTGACAGGTGGACCTATCGGAAAGCAGCAACCTTGCAAGGGATGTAATGATCAATATGATGTAAAGATCAGTGAAGCCAAGATGGCGCGTCTCGTGGCGTTGGCTTCACGCTCACGTCCGGTAGTCGAGGATAGTGAATATGAGCGGCGTATGAGCATTTGCTCCCATTGTCCAGCTTTACAGTACGGCACGACCTGTCGCTATTGTGGCTGTCTCGTACAGGTGCGCGCCAAGCTGGTAGAGTCGACCTGTCCATTTCCATATGAGCCGCGATGGACCTGATTCGGAACGTATTTCCTTATTAATGAAGCAAGGCGGAGCTGCACTTTACAGGTGTGGCTCTGCTTTTTTTGGCGCTGATGGGCAATAACTCTGAATTTGGATTTGAATTGAGCGGGTGAACTGGATATAGTTATACAGTAGAGTGTAGGATAGCGAGCTATCCGGAAATATGAGCGCGTATAGCGGCACAACAATACAGGAAGGGCTGTTCTCACCGGCCGTGCCTGATTTTGCGTCGCCTCGAATATAATGGAGGTTAACATTCATGTCGAACATGCGACCGGTTCAGATCCGGCTGCACAGCCGTTATGAAGGTGAAGATGTACTGCAGGAAATGCAGGGTGAAGCCGTGTTGAAAGGATCTGTGCTCTATGTACGGTATGAAGAACCACAGACCGGACCCGAGGGCGGTATTACCCGAACAACATTGAAGCTGGGCGGACAATCCATCAAGATTATACGTCATGGCGAGGTGGAATCGGAGCAAACGTTTGAACTAGGCCGCAAGCTCCCTGGTTTTTACCGCTCGCCGTATATGTCGTTTGCCTTGTCCACGCATACACAGGAGCTGGAACTTTCCATTCAGGGATTGAGCGCACGCGCAGCGTGGAGCTACGACTTTTACCGCTTTGACGAAGAATCCGGACATTTCGCGATTAGTTTGCATATACAGGAGGAACCAATTTCATGACACGTAATCCATTAGATACGATTAACGAACGGGTAAGTACAGCCATCGGCAATGCCATTGTGACTGCCGGCATTGTTGCGCAGGAGGACCTGCCGACCATTACCCTTGAAGTACCACGCGAGAAAACACACGGCGATTTGGCGACCAATGCCGCTATGCAACTGACCAAGATTGCCAAGCGTAATCCACGCCAGATTGCAGAAGAGATTATTGCCAATCTCAATCTGACTGAAGCTGGAATCGAGAAGGCTGAAATTGCCGGACCAGGATTCATTAACTTCAAATTGGACAAGAGCTATCTCTATCCTGTGCTGGGGCTTGTACATGAGCAGGGTGAGAATTATGGAAGAATCAATGTGGGTGAAGGGCGCAAGGTCGAGATGGAGTTTGTCAGTGCCAACCCGACAGGCAGCCTGCATCTGGGCCATGCGCGTGGAGCGGCTGTTGGTGATGCGCTTTGTAACATCCTCGACTATGCCGGGTATGATGTAACACGTGAATACTACATTAATGATGCCGGTAACCAGGTGTTTAACCTGTCGCGCTCCATTGAAGCTAGATATTTGCAAGAACTGGGCCAAGATGCAGAGATGCCGGAAGACGGTTATCACGGTGAGGATATCAAAGGATTTGCCAAGGAGCTGGTAGCCGAGAAGGGCGATTCTTTGCTGTCCATGCATCCGGGTGACCGTGCTGCCTATTTCCGTGACTTCGGTTTGGAGAAAGAGCTGGACAAGATCAAACGTGACTTGAATCGCTTCCGTGTCAATTTCGACATCTGGTTCAGCGAAACTTCACTGTATGATAACGGAGAAGTGCTGCGTGTGCTTGACGAATTACGGGATCGTAATGAAATCTATGAGCAAGACGGAGCAACTTGGTTGAAAACCATGCAGTATGGTGACGACAAAGAGCGCGTTTTGATTAAAAATGACGGTACGTACACGTACCTTACGCCAGACATTGCTTACCACCGTGATAAATATGCGCGTGGATATGACACAATGATTAACATCTGGGGAGCCGACCACCACGGCTATATTCCACGGATGAAAGCGGCCATGCAAGCACTCGGCAACGATCCGGAGAAATTGGTCGTGTTGATTGCACAGATGGTGAGCTTGTTCCAGAACGGCGAGAAAGTGAAGATGTCCAAGCGTACAGGCAAAGCAGTTACGATGGAAGATCTCATGGACGAAGTAGGCATCGATGCCATTCGTTACTTCTTCACCATGCGCAGCATGGATTCTCATCTGGACTTCGACATGGACCTCGCCATTTCGACGTCTAATGAAAATCCGGTATTCTATGTACAATATGCTCATGCTCGGGTATGCAGCGTGTACCGTCAGGCAGAAGAACAGGGCATTGAGCTGTTGCCATTGTCACAGATCGACCTTTCGAAGCTGACAACGGAGCATGAATATGACCTTCTTCGCAAAATGGGTGAGCTGCCTGAAGAAATCGCGACTGCTGCTACGGGATATGCGCCTCATCGTATTGTTCGTTATGTATATGAACTGGCATCCCTGTTCCACAGTTACTACCGTGCAGAGCGCGTCATTACTGAAGACGCGGGACAAACCCAGGCGCGTCTGGCGCTGATCGGTGCTGTACGCACCGTCATCGCAACAGCGCTTCGTCTGGTGGGCGTATCCGCACCGGACAAAATGTAATACAAGCCTTGGCGGTGCTCAGCCGCCCTATGGCTTTGGCAAAAAGTCTCCATGCACCACGCCTGCAATGCAGCGTGGACATGGAGACTTTTTGCTGTGCCCGCGGCCATGGTTACACGGCCCGAGGCACTCAAGGCCAGCGCCGGCAGCCGGCGCTCCTTACCCTCCGCCCTCTTGCATTAGCTTGAGGGCGTCAATCTCGCCACCGCGTATTTTGCTCTTCGTGGTGGAGGTCTTGCGTGGGCGCAGCGGAACGGTCGAGCGCTTCACGAGCGTTTTGATCTCGGCTGGTGACAGGCCGGGATGCTTTGCAAGCAGGAGCGCTATGGCGCCGCTGACGTGCGACGTCGCCATGGAGGTGCCGCTCATCTCATGGTGCTTGCCTTGCACCCAGGAGGAGACGATTTTGTCCCCTGGCGCATACACATCGACGAATGCGCCTCGGTTACTGAACGAGGCAATCCGCCGGTTTTTGTCGGTTGCACCGACCGATATCGTTTGCTGATAACGTGCCGGATAATCAATGCTGCGGCGTTTGCCGTCATTTCCTGACGAAGCGACAATGACGATCCCGGCCTGATACGCACGGTTCACGACATCAAGTAATGCTTTGCTGCGCGTTTTCATGCCAAAGCTCATATTGATGATATCGACCCGATTGCGCACACACCAGTCAATTCCAAGTACGATGTCTGACACAAAGGCCGAGCCATTATGGTCGAACGCCTTCACCGGATAGATCAGCGAGCGGGGAGCTACACCGATCATGCCTGCCGTACTATTAGCTGCGGCAATGGTTCCGGCAATATGGGTGCCATGACCGTTATCATCATGAGGAAGCAGACTGCGGTTTAACAGATTGATTCCGCGTGCCAGCGAATAGCGAAGATCAGGGTGCTGATAATCGGCACCTGTGTCAATTACACCGATTTTTATCCGGTGCCCTGTGGAAACGGACCATACTTTGGGAGCGCGAATCTGCTTTACGCCCCAAGGTACGCCCTGAACGCTGCTCGGTTTACTGTGTAGCGCGGTGGCGGCATGCAATGAAATGGACACATCTTCTTCTACCGTAATGTCATCACTGTAGCGATATAGTTCTTCCGGGTCATGCACCGGGGCGATAATGGAGCGGGCCAGCCGGGAGGAGCGGACCGCACTAAGATCAGTAAATTCATTCCTCATCCGCGACAGTTCCACGAGGCAGGCTTCATATTGCTTCGGTTTGGCGAACCGAATTAGGTATCGCCGCCCCTGTTCTGGTTCGGGACGTTGCATTCCTTCAACCAATTGATGTAGAAAACCAGTATAGTCCATAATGGGCAGCCCCCTTCGGGATGAACATGCTGAGGTATTCTATGAATGCGTTCATCCCGCCGCATGGGGAACCTGCCCTTTTTTTACAAAAACACATTCTCTTCGTGTCAAAACGGGCGCAGGGACATATGATGGATGGAGGGCTAGAGGGCTCTTGCGGGGACCCTGGTGAGGAGCAATCCTTCAAGGGTATACAGTCAGAAGGCGGAGGGGGACTCCGTCTTTTTTATATGATGATGCCATTTTTGACCTAAAGATGATGTGCCCGCCAGACATCCATACATAAAAACTTGCTTTTTAACGCTAAATAGGTTTTACTTAGGTTTGTTAATGGATATGTTATACGTAACGTTCCAGTTCGTAGGGATATAAAGTGAATTATGTGTGAGAGGAAGTGTCTGTCAGTGAGTACCTCGCTCAATTTGAAAATTGATAAAGAAAAGGTCAGAGAGATTCCTTTGGTGGACCTCGCCTTTATGGTGCTGAAAGCGGCCAATACGCCGTATTACTACCGTGATTTGATGAATGAGGTAGCTAAACAGCGCGGAATGACTGATGAAGAAATCAACGAGTTTATCGCCCAGCTATATACCGAGATTAATATCGATGGCCGTTTTGCTTGCGTCGGTACGAGTCTGTGGGGCTTGAAGCGCTGGTATCCGGTAGCTGGATCGGAAGATACAATGACGGGTGCGAAGCGTCCGCGCATTATCAACGATGAAGACGATGATCTGGAAGATGAGGACTTCGGCGAAGAGGAAGACAGCTACAACAGCGACGAAGACTTCGATAATTCTGATGATGATCAGGACGAAGATGATGATGACGATGATGATGACGAAGACGACATCTTTGACGAAGAAGATAGCGATGAAGAAGTTCTGGTTGAAGATGACGATTTGGAAGAGGAAGACCTCGAGGAAGACGAAGAAGAAGAGTCTGAAGACGAGGCTGAATTTGACGACGATTCCGATAAGTAACCGTCATTTTTGACATCGATAGTTTACCCATTTTCCCCGCATAGTCAACCTTGACAGCAGACGGGGTAACGGGTAAACTATTGCATGGGCTTATGAATGAGCGACAAAATATTTATGTTTTTTATAAAAAGTGCCCCGTCCTGCGGGAGTACTTTTTTTGTATTTTTAGAGGCAGAATTTTGCAAAATGATTTGAATTCCGCATGCTCCCGGCCAACAATCCGTGGTCTGTTTTTGTATATCCAAAACACCAAATTCAATGATCCAATGATCTCTTTTTTGGGACAGATCTGGGTAATGGCTTCCGGAAGGTTTGCACCATTCTACGCTGTAGAACAACGTTGTTTACAAACGGTCTTCGCATGAAAGAGCAGTTCGCAGATGCAGGGAATTTCTGCCATTGCTCTTTTTAACGATGATTACCTGGGAAACGGGTTACGATAATACCATATATCGCCTGAATTCCGTACTTATATTAGGAGGGTAATAACAGTGACAAAGTATATTTTCGTGACAGGCGGAGTTGTGTCCTCCCTGGGCAAAGGGATAACGGCTGCCTCGCTGGGCAGATTGCTGAAAAACCGAGGGTTGAAGGTAACCATTCAAAAATTTGATCCATACATCAATATCGACCCGGGAACAATGAGTCCTTATCAGCATGGTGAGGTGTTTGTAACGGATGATGGCGCGGAAACGGATCTTGACCTTGGCCACTACGAACGTTTTATTGACATCAACCTCTCCAAAAACAGCAACGTCACGACTGGTAAAGTATACTCCTCCGTCATCAGCAAAGAGCGGCGCGGGGAATATCTGGGCGGAACGGTACAAGTCATTCCACACATCACGAACGAGATCAAAGAGCGTGTATTCCGCGCAGGACGTGAAGCGGGTTCGGATGTCGTTATTACGGAGATTGGCGGTACGGTGGGTGACATCGAGAGCTTGCCTTTCCTGGAAGCTATTCGTCAAATCAAGAGTGATGTAGGTCGTGACAACGTCATGTACATCCATGTAACACTTATCCCTTACATCAAGGCTGCTGGTGAAGTGAAAACCAAACCAACTCAGCACAGTGTGAAGGAATTGCGCAGCATCGGAATTCAGCCAAACGTTATTGTTTGCCGTACAGAGTATGAGCTTTCCAAAGACATGAAAGCCAAGATCGCTCTCTTCTGTGACATTGATGAAAACGCCGTGGTGGAATGCCGTGATGCAGACACATTGTACCAAGTGCCTTTGAATTTGCGTGAAGAAGGTTTGGACGAGATCGTGGTAAACCACCTGAAGCTGACTACTCCTGCACCGGATATGAGCGAGTGGGAAGGGCTGGTTGACCGAATCAACAAGCTGGAGCATACAGTGGAGATTGCCATTGTAGGTAAATATGTTGCTTTGCATGATGCTTATTTAAGTGTTGTTGAATCCTTGTCTCATGCAGGATTTGCATCCAATGCTGATGTGAAGATCCGCTGGATTCACTCCGAAGATATCACGGATGAGAATGTAGGCGACCTGCTGCACGGTGTAGGCGGAATCCTTGTACCTGGCGGATTTGGTGATCGGGGTATCGAAGGTAAGGTATCTGCAATTCGTTATGCCCGTGAGAAACAAATTCCGTTCTTCGGTATTTGCCTGGGTATGCAGGTGTCTGTTATTGAATATGCACGTTCCATCGTTGGTTTGACTGGAGCGAACAGCTCTGAGATTAATCCAGCTACGGAGTTCCCGGTAATCGACCTGTTGCCTGAACAAAAAGATATCGAGAACCTGGGTGGAACAATGCGTCTGGGTCTGTATCCTTGTAAGCTTCAGGAAGGTTCCCTGGCAATGGCTTGTTATGATGATGAGTTGGTCTATGAGAGACACCGTCACCGGTACGAGTTCAACAATGAATACCGTGAAGCGATTGAAAAAGCCGGTTTGGTTATTTCGGGTACATCCCCGGATGGACGTCTGGTTGAGATCGTGGAGCTTCCGGGTCACCCATGGTTCCTGTCAGTACAATTCCACCCGGAATTCACTTCCCGTCCGAACCGTCCACAGCCGTTGTTCCGTGAGTTTGTAAAAGCTTCTCTGGAGAGCGTTGGAAAATAAGCACTGATTATTAAACTATAAATAAAAGGATGTTCTTGGCAACCGATAAGGATGCCGGAACATCCTTTTTTTATATGTCGAGATAAGAGAAAATGGTTTTTGGCATTTTACGATGTAAGCAGGATTTCGATGGGGAAGGTAGAATACTTATCATGACGACTATGGGATTGTTATCCAGATTCAGACGTACATGCTTTCCTAATTCTAGGAGGTTAATCAGTGGAAAATAAAAAAGTGTTAATTGTCGATGACCAGAATGGTATTCGAATCCTGTTAATGGAAGTGTTCAGCAGCGAAGGATATAATACGTTCCAAGCGCCTAATGGGAAGATCGCCCTGGAGATAGTAAATAATGACAAACCTGATCTTGTACTGCTTGATATGAAGATTCCTGGCATGGATGGCCTGGAAATTCTGAAACATATTAAGGAAATTGATCCGGATATCAAAGTCATCATGATGACGGCTTATGGGGAACTGGACATGATCAAGGAAGCTACGGATCTCGGAGCGCTCATGCATTTTACGAAACCGTTTGATATCGATGAAATGCGAGTGGCAGTCAATATGCAGCTTCGAAATGATACTGCGAATAAGTGCAGCTGAATCCTGTGGATACAGGATTTTTTTGCGTGTGAAGCTTTGAGAGTCTGTGGGTGAGCATGACGGGTATTTCAGTCTGGTATCCGGGGAATATTGGAAATGGATACGCCATCATGCTGTGTCTATGAAAACTGTGCTGCAAAGCACAGCATTTTTGCAAATGCTTGTTTAGTATTTGACATGGGATGTGGTATAATAAGCCCGTATGTGATTTCGGCTAAAAACCATAGACACAACCCAACACCCCTAGGAGGATTGAAACCATGCCATTAGTATCTATGACAGACATGTTGAACAAAGCACTCGAAGGAAAATATGCAGTTGGTCAATACAACATCAATAACCTTGAGTGGACTCAAGCGATTCTTGCTGCTGCTGAAGAAGAGAAATCCCCAGTAATCCTGGGCGTATCCGAAGGCGCAGCTCGTCACATGAGCGGTTTCTTCACAGTAGTTAAAATGGTAGAAGGACTCATTCACGACATGAAAATCACCGTTCCAGTTGCTATTCACTTGGACCACGGTTCCAGCTTTGATAAGTGTAAAGAAGCGATCGATGCTGGATTTACATCCGTAATGATCGACGGTTCCCACCACTCCATCGATGAAAACATCGAAATGACTAAAAAAGTTGTTGAATATGCACACGCTAAAGGCGTTTCTGTAGAAGCCGAAGTAGGTACTGTTGGTGGACAAGAAGACGACGTTATCGGTGGTATCATGTACGCTGACCTGAACGAGTGTGTACGTATCGTTAAAGAAACAGGTATCGACACATTGGCTCCAGCTCTTGGTTCCGTACACGGTCCTTACCATGGCGAGCCTAACTTGGGCTTCAAAGAAATGGAAGAAGTTCGCGATGCAGTTAACGTTCCACTGGTACTGCATGGTGGTACAGGTATCCCTAAACATGATATCGACAAAGCCATTTCCCTGGGTACTTCCAAAATCAACGTGAACACTGAGAACCAAATTTCGTTCTCCAGAGTGGTTCGCGAAGTGCTTGCAGCTAAACCAGATGCTTACGATCCACGTACGTTCATCGTACCAGGCCGTGATGCAATCAAAGAAACCGTTAAAGGTAAAATTCGCGAGTTTGGATCCAACAACAAAGCGTAATTTGTCTTTACCAGTTCCATACTGTGTAAGTGGAAAGAACACCGCCTAGCCGGTGTCTTTCCATTTTCACGCCTTATTTCTACATCGAATGCCAACAGCACGTATTGCCGTTAACCGGCTGCAAAACACGTAGGGGGACATTAAGCTTTATGGAAAAATTAATGATTAGTGGCGGACGTCCGTTACAGGGAACTGTAACTATAAGCGGCGCCAAGAACAGCGCCATCGCGCTTATTCCTGCAGCATTGCTTGCCGAGTCAGAAGTCGTGCTGGACAACCTGCCGCTTTTGAGTGACGTGGCGGTTTATGCAGAAATTTTGGAGGAACTCGGTGCTCGTGTACATTGGGAAGGCAGTCAGATGAAGATCGATCCTTCCGATATCAAATCCATTCCCATGCCGAATGGTCCCGTGAAGAAGCTTCGTGCTTCGTATTATATGATGGGAGCACTGCTTGGGCGTTTTAAAGAAGCAACCATTGGTTTACCAGGAGGCTGCAACTTTGAGCCTCGTCCGATTGATCAGCATATCAAAGGGTTTGAAGCGCTTGGCGCAACCGTAACGAATGAACATGGCTCCATTCATTTGCATGCCAAAGAGCTGCGCGGAGCAAAGATTTATCTGGATGTAAGCAGTGTAGGTGCAACCATTAACATCATGCTGGCGGCTACTCGTGCCAAAGGCTCTACAATTATCGAAAACGCGGCTAAAGAGCCTGAGATTATAGATGTAGCAACACTTTTGAATTCAATGGGTGCCAGCATCAAGGGTGCCGGTACCGAAACGATCCGTATTGAAGGTGTGTCGGAGCTGAAGGGTTGCCGTCATTCCATCATTCCGGACCGGATACAAGCGGGCACGTATATGATCGCTGCGGCTGCAACACGTGGCGACGTTCTGATTGACAATGTGATTCCCAAACATCTGGAGGCTTTAACGGCAAAGTTGTTGGAAATGGGCGTTGGCATTGAAGAGCTCGACGAAAGTATTCGTGTCATTGGCAAGCCGAGATACAATCATGTAGACGTTAAGGCACTTGTCTATCCCGGTTTTCCGACGGATTTGCAGTCCCCGATGACCAGTGTATTGACACAGGCAACGGGGGTGAGTGTCCTGAGCGACTTTGTATATAGCAACCGATTTAAGCACGTTCCTGAGTTGGTACGCATGGGCGCAAAGATCCGTGTCGAAGGGCGCTCAGCTATTATTGAAGGCAGTGCTTTGAATGCGGCTAAGGTAAAAGCATCTGATCTTCGCGCTGGTGCAGCGCTGGTGATCGCAGGTCTCACCGTCAGTGAAGGTGTGACCGAAGTGACTGGCGTTGAATTTATCGATCGTGGCTACGATCATCTAGTAACCAACCTGCGTCTGCTAGGTGCAGATGTGTGGCGAGAAACAGATTAATTCTGTAAGGAATGGCGAGTTTTACGGCATTAAAGTGATTATTTTGACAGAACTGCATATCCTTACAGTAATTGGGTAAACCTGTTTTAATAGAGTTCTCAGTCTCTCCGGGATAAGACGAAATGTTCCTGTTTCCTTTACCGGAGGGTCTTTTTTTGAGTCAGACTTCATATGGCTGTAAGAACATCATTTCCTTTTCCCCAAACCCCGGTTTTGTTTGAACTGCGCTCCATAGCCGGTCTACCCGGATCGAACGCCTCATGTATTCGTGTTCACTCACTAGCGGATCTTGCCGAAAGCTGGCCATCCCGCCCGGAAACTTACACTCAAAGACAAGTATTTGCATTATAACGGTTACATTCCGTACAATGGACAGAAGAGAATTGCAGAACGATGCTGCTCTTATAGCCGGAACATCAAGCGAAACTATCCATTTCACGGACTTATTAATTGAATAGGTGGTTATTATATGGATCTACAAATTTCCGATTTGGAAGAAATGAAACTAACGGACCTCTACAAACTGGCCAAAAAATATCAAATTCCCTACTATGGCACATTGAAAAAGAAAGAATTGATCTTCGCCATATTACGTGCACAGGCTGAACAGAGCGGATTAATGTTCATGCAAGGCGTGCTCGAAATTTTACCTGAAGGCTACGGATTCCTTCGTCCGATCAATTACCTGCCAAGTACGGAAGACATCTACATCTCAGCCTCACAGATTCGCAAGTTTGACCTAAGAACAGGTGACCTCGTTTCAGGTAAGTGTAGAACACCTAAAGAAAACGAGCGATACTTCGGTTTGCTGCAAGTTAACGCTGTAAATGGTGAGAATCCATCGGCGGCTGCGGAACGACTTCACTTCCCGGCATTAACCCCATTGTACCCGCAGAAGAAACTGGTTCTCGAAACATCCCCCAACCATTTGTCCACACGCATTATGGATGTGCTCGCCCCGGTAGGACTGGGACAGCGCGGATTGATCGTAGCACCTCCCAAAGCGGGTAAAACACTTCTCCTCAAAGAAATCGCCAACAGCATCTCAACCAACAACCCAGAAATTGAACTATTTGTCCTGTTGATTGATGAACGTCCAGAAGAAGTTACGGATATGTCGCGTTCGGTTAAAGGGGAAGTTGTGGCTTCTACGTTTGATGAGCTGCCTGAGAACCATATCAAGGTTGCGGAATTGGTGCTTGAACGTGCGCTGCGTCTGGTTGAAGCGAAAAAAGATGTCGTTATCTTACTGGATAGCATTACGCGTCTTGCTCGTGCATACAACCTGGTTATCCCACCGTCCGGACGGACACTTAGTGGAGGTATTGACCCAGCAGCATTCCATCGCCCGAAACGTTTCTTCGGTTCTGCACGGAATGTGGAAGAGGGTGGAAGCCTGACGATTTTGGCTACAGCATTGATTGATACGGGATCGCGTATGGACGATATTATTTATGAAGAATTTAAAGGTACGGGTAATATGGAGCTTCATCTGGATCGCAAGCTGGCAGAGCGCCGTATTTTCCCGGCAATCGATATTCGTCGTTCCGGTACACGTCGCGAAGAAGTGTTGCTGAGCAAGGAAGAGCTTGATACAATCTGGGCGATCCGTAAAAACATGAACGATTCCCACGACTTTGTCGAAGGCTTCCTGAAAAAACTGCGTAATAGCAAAACGAATGCTGAGTTCTTGGCGGCATTTGACACAGCTGGCAACAGTCCGACAAGTAACTCCGGACAGACTACGACTCGGCGCTCGCCAAGACAGACTGCGGCTTCCGGTACAACTACCTAGAATTACGTCGTTGATTTAACTCCAATTTGTAGCGCTGCTGCTTAGAATAACAATATACTCGTCGTTTGGCTATAACCTATTAGATGTGAGGAGAACATCATGTATTTAGTATACGCAGATGAAAAAGGTAATGTATTTGATCATCCTTCCCTGTACGGGCTTGCCCGCAGCGGAGATATGATCGTCGAAATTATGGAGGATGAGCTGATTCCTTTGCCGGAAGGTGCAACGCTGGTTGGACTGCCGAGTACACGTCCGATTGGTATGGACCCGGATACTGGGGAGATGCTGCCAATGCCTAGCGACACCCAGGCGGTTGGGGCTTTGCTTCCGCAAGGATTCACTCGGTTGTGTCTGCCAGGGTATGTAAAGACGGATAAGGAGTACAAACTGCCGTTGTTCGGTTACTCGGCTGTCGTATGGAAAGATGGTGAGTTTTACGTCACTGCCCGGATGTCGGATCACCCAGATCAATGGAATCCGCTGAACTGTGATCGGGATGACGTACGTGCGGGTGTTAAACGTTTAACGAAGCAATATCCTGAAAACCGCCTCTATACCCATCTGTCCAATTGTGCCCTCGGGTATGAATGTCTGACTTCGTCTAATACCTTCCTGAATCGTTGGGAAGGCGGCGTTCCGGTATCTTATTCCTGTAACGCAGGTTGTTTCGGATGTATTTCTGAACAACCAGATGATAGTGGTTTCGTTTCCCCGCAGACCCGGATGAATTTCCGTCCGCGTGTGGACGAAATCGTTGAAGTCATGCTGGAGCACTTAAAGACACCGGAATCGATTATCAGCTTTGGTCAGGGTTGTGAAGGGGAGCCTTCCACACAGGCCAAATTGATTATTGAAGCCATTCGTGAAGTGCGCTCCATAACCGACATGGGATATATCAACATTAACACCAATGCCGGTTTGAATGACCACATGAGAGGTATTGTTGATGCGGGGCTTGATCTAATGCGTGTAAGTACGATCAGTGCATTGGATGACCACTATAATGCTTATTACAAACCTCGCGGATATACACTGGCCAATGTGGAAAAATCGATGAAATACGCTGCTTCCCAGGGTGTATATACGTCGATCAACTATTTGATCTTCCCGGGAGTAACGGATCGTGAGGAAGAGATTGAAGCGATGATTGAGTTTGCTCGCAGAACCGAGTTGCGTCTTATTCAAATGCGTAACCTCAATATTGACCCGGAGAGCTATCTGGAATTAATTCCTCCAGCTCAAGGTGATATTTTGGGCATGAAGCAAATGATTGAGATTTTTGAGGAAGAGCTGCCTGATGTCGTTATCGGCTCCTATACGCACGTTCCGCCAGCTGGAATGGCACGTCCAAAACGCCTGATCACTTCTTGACAATAATGGATTGCAACCGGGATTAGGCCGTGTTATAATCTTCGATGTTGTGCCATTTACTCTGGGTCCGCTTGAGGCTCAGGGCGGAAAGAGGTGAAAGGTAATGAAAGCAGCAATTCATCCTAAATACACGATTGGTCAAGTATCTTGCGCTTGCGGGAATACTTTTGAAACAGGTTCGGTTAAAGACGGACTTCGTGTAGAGATTTGCTCCGCGTGCCACCCGTTCTTCACCGGTAAACAGAAGTTTATCGATGCTGGCGGCCGTGTTGATCGTTTCAAGAAAAAATACGGAATCTAATTCAGCAATTCCTCGGGGATTGTCTGACTATTACATCCAAATCACCTCTGCCGTTCCGGCAGGGGTTTTTATATGTTTTTATGTAATTGTAGTGCTCTCCTATTCCCTCCGGTTGCAATTTAGACAACCTTAAGTTATACTATTTCTTACCGTGCTAGATGGGGAGGTAGCGGTGCCCTGTAACTCGCAATCCGCTACAGCGAGGTTGAATTCCTGCTAGAGGTTTTGTCGATGTGAGGTTTGGTCCCTTAACGTAGTGTTGACGGTTGGGTCCTCCGCAATGAGTACTCATGAACCTGGTCAGGTCCGGAAGGAAGCAGCCATAAGTGAGATCACTCTTGTGCCGGAGGGTTGCCTAGCCCGAGCTGTTGTTAAGGGGTGCCGCTTGGATCGCAAATATCGATAGCAGGTGCACGGCTTACCATTTAAATGTAGAGACCTTTGCAGTTGTATGTATGCAGAGGTCTTTTTGATATGTCTAAAAAAACCAGCATGATGAGTCAGATAAAGTTTGGATTCACCCCGGAATATAGTATAATGGGGGAACGACAAAGGACTCGAATGCGAAGTGGAAGGAAGGTAACGCATCATGGAGCATATCGCGTTATACCGGGCTTGGCGTCCCCAGTCGTTTCAAGATATGGTGGGACAACAGCATATTATTCAGACCTTGCAGAACGCGATTCGTGAACAGCGGACTTCCCATGCCTACTTGTTTAGCGGGCCCAGAGGAACAGGGAAGACAAGTGCGGCCAAGATTTTGGCCAAAGCTGTAAACTGCGAACGCGGGCCTGCGCCTGAGCCTTGTAACGAGTGTGAAGCTTGCCGCAGGATTACGACTGGCGCTGTAATGGATGTGCAGGAAATTGATGCCGCATCCAACCGTGGCGTTGAAGAAATCCGCGATCTTCGGGAAAAGGTGAAATACGCCCCGACTGAAGTCCGGCAGAAAGTGTATATTATTGACGAAGTGCACATGCTGACGACAGAGGCATTCAATGCGCTGCTCAAAACATTGGAAGAGCCTCCGCCACATGTGATGTTTATTTTGGCAACAACAGAACCCCATCGTCTTCCGGCGACAATTATTTCTCGCTGTCAGCGATTTGATTTTCGCCGGGTATCCCTGGAAGAACAGACGGCACGACTTACGCTGATTTGCGAACAGGAAGGCATGGAAGCAGATCGGGACGCACTCCAGTATATCGCCCGCCTGTCTGACGGAGGGATGAGGGATGCACTCAGTGTCTTGGATCAGATCTCTTCCTTTACAGATGGAAGGGTGACCTATCAGCAGGTTATGGATATGACCGGAGGCATTCCTTCTGAACAGTTTGCGAAGCTGGCTGCTTCTCTCCTTAAGGGTGATGTAGGTCAGATCTTGCAAATGATCGAAGGGTTCATGCATGAAGGTAAGAGTGCGGACAAGTGCATGGAGAATTTACTTTATTATTTCCGCGATTTGCTTATGATTAAGATGGTGCCGGATGCAGATAAACTGACGGATCGGGTGCTTGATCCCGAGTCTTTCCGTGATATGGCGGAATCATTCACCAAGGAACAGCTGTTTCAGATGATTGATACCCTTAACCGGTACCAGAGCGAAATGAAATATGCAGTACAGCCGCAGACACTGTTTGAAGTAGCTCTCCTTAAACTGTGCAGCATTCCTGCACAAGGGGCGACATCGGGTGAGGTATCGGGTTCGGTTGGTACGGCTCCTGCCGTATCCTCGTCAGCGGATGGTGGGGAGATCAACCGATTGAAGCAACAGCTTGCTGAACTGGAGAAAAAGCTGGATCGTGCGCTTAAGGGGGGTTTGTCTGGGGGAGAGGCTGCATCAAATGCTCCTTCACGTCCGGCAACAAGAGCTCCGGTGTCGAGAGGCAATTCGCCAGCGAAGCTGCCTGCACAGCTCGATCAGTATGTTGCGCGTAAGGGATCTCCTGAGTTTGTGGAGGTCAGCAAGAAGTGGGGGCAGATCCTGCAGCGCGTAAAAGAAGAGAAAGTAACCGTTCACGCCTGGTTTATGGATGGTGAACCGGTATCCCTGCTGGAAGACAATGTTCTGGTGGCATTTAAGAACAACATCCACCGTGAAACTACGGAGAAGCAGGCTAATCGCGAAGTGATCGAACGGGTGCTGTCTGAACAGCTTGGACGTTCAGCGCGTCTTGTGACGATGATGCTCAAAGATTGGACCGGAGCGATGGAAGGAGCTACTGAAACGCCAAAGGAGGACTTTAAGCTTGAACCTGAGCATGAAGACGGCGGTTCAGGCAACAAGCAGCCTTGGATTGACGAAGCCATCCAGCTCTTTGGTGAGGACCTTGTAGTGATCAAAGAATAGATATACATGCGCCTGGCGCGATAACTATACTAAAGGAGATGAATAATCATGAACAACATGAACCAAATGATGAAACAAGTGAAGAAAATGCAGGAGCAAATGCTGAAGGCACAGGAGGAGCTGGCGGACAAAACAGTCCAAGGTACTTCTGGTGGCGGTGTTGTAACTGCAGAAGTTAACGGACATAAAAAATTGCTGGCAATCACAATCAAGCCAGAAGCGGTTGATCCAGAAGATGTTGAGATGCTGCAGGATCTGGTTATGACAGCAGTTAATGACGCAATGACCAAAGCTGATGAAATTGCGAACCAGGATATGGGTAAATTCACAGGTGGCATGAAAATTCCGGGATTATTTTAATTTAAATTGATCCTATCAAAGGAGACGCAATCGATTGTATTATCCCGAACCGATAGCGAAGCTGATTGATGCCTTCACCCGTTTGCCGGGTGTTGGCCCCAAGACGGCCGCGCGACTAGCTTTTCATGTGCTTAACATGAAGGAAGATGACGTTATTGATTTTGCCAAAGCACTCGTCAGTGTGAAGCGGAATCTCCATTACTGTTCGGTGTGCTGTAATATTACGGATACTGATCCTTGTCGGATCTGTCAGGATAAATCCAGGGATGTCTCGGTAATCTGTGTAGTCCAGGATTCCAAAGATTTGGTGGCTATGGAGCGTACCAAGGAATTTGACGGATACTATCATGTGCTGCAGGGTGCGATCTCTCCTATGGAGGGGATAGGTCCAGATGATATCCGTCTGAAGGAGCTTTTGACTCGGTTAAGTGATGAACGGGTTAAAGAACTGATTCTGGCTACAAATCCGAATATCGAAGGTGAGGCCACGGCAATGTATATTTCCCGTCTGGTCCGTCCGTTTGAGATATCGGTGACTCGGATTGCCCATGGATTGCCTGTTGGGGGCGACCTGGAGTATGCGGATGAAGTGACTCTTTCCAAAGCGCTGGAAGGGCGTAGGGAAATGAGATAGTTGTGCGTGTTGCTTGATGAGAGTGTGCACATATAATAATTTAATTTCTTAAACAAAAGAATAGATGAGTTTGGATTACTTTGGAGAGCCCTTTAGGCTCTCTTTTTTTGTTCTAATAATCGTTTTAACGTTGGTAAAATGTGAAGACTCTCAATTCTTATGATGTATAAATATTTAGCCGAAGAATTGCGTTGACATCAAATTAACGATTGATTAAATTATTTAGCTCAGTTCTAAGTTTGTCCTTTCCCTGATATGTATGAGAATATGCTGTGCTGATCAGGAGGGAGAGGGCTTATGTTGATATGGCGAAATGTAGGGAGATCGGTGGAGAAACGTGAAAGATTGCTAAAGGAAATGGAAGAAGACCAGATCTATTCAGATATTCAGAAAGCCAAGGCGGAGTGGGAACGGGCGGTCAGACAGTTTGAAGAGGCACAAGGGGAGGATGAGATAGATTATGCGATCTATGTATTGGAAGCTGCGGAGCGTAAATATCAGATTCATTTGAAGCGGGCTAAGCGTTTTTTAGGGGTTAATAGGGCGTCTATAGGTGATCGAGGGATGGGAATGTAAGTGATGGTATACTATCCAAACTTGGGGGTGTTGAACATGAAGAGCATTATATTAGGCAGTGTGCTTGTTGTATCGTTACTGGGGTTGGTCATCATCTTGTTTAGAAAACGGATTGGGCTATCCTTCTTTACATCATTCGGGATACATCTGGTATTGGCTGCGGTAGGGATATATATCGTTAATTATTCAGGCTGGATCACCGGAACTTACATTCCACTGAACCCTGCCACAATAGGTACTGTAAGCATTCTAGGATTGCCGGGAGTTGGATTGTTGTTGGGTTTAAAAATTTCTTTGTTTGGGTAGTTGACTCCCCAGATAATTATATGGTACATTATATCTCGTTGCTTTGCTTGATTGGTTAATTGCTTTTGACGAAATGACTGAGTTTGTTAAGAACTTGAAAAAAGAATTTCAAAAAAAGCTTGACTGAAACAAATGAAGTATGGTATATTATAAAAGTCGCCGCTGAGAGAAAATGGTGACGAAAAAGCGAGAAAATTATCAGGTTTGATCTTTGAAAACTGAACAACGAGTGAGTAACGATCTTGCTTGCAAGATCGACGCTGAGAAATCGGTACATGTCTTCGGACCGTATGATTTCGAAGCACAAATGAGATTTTTAATCTCGTCAGTTTCAAAATGAGCTTATCGCTCTTTTCAATACTTTATTGGAGAGTTTGATCCTGGCTCAGGACGAACGCTGGCGGCATGCCTAATACATGC
>NZ_JASOYM010000023.1:0-52739 GCF_030226665.1 Paenibacillus sp. UMB7766-LJ446 | reverse complement strand
AACCATTGCTGATTCGTTAACAATTCGCCAATTATACGTCAGCTGAAAATCGAGGAGGATGTTCATGGCAAATAATAGCGCGTGGTGGATCGGCTCTTTCGTAGATCAGAAGTCGGTTTCCAAGGCTAGAGTTCGAGGAACCTCCAAGTTAAGCTGGTCTCAGTAACCCCCGCAGAAGAATTCCCTGAACACTCGGCATTACAATCGATCGTAGGGCAAGTTTGGCAGGATAAAAAGAATTACTCGGGAGTACTCGTGCAAGAGAGGTTAGATGGCAAATTGCGATCCATGAATGATCACCAGGACGAGACAAATAGGCTACCAGAAAAAGTAAGTCAGGCAGCCTATTTGCTCTAAATACAAGGAGGGGACTGTACCCCACCATTAGTATATATACCGTGGAGGTTGTATAAGTACAATTATCGAGTTGGAACGAGGTCCGATCAGTGCTGATAGATAAAAATTCTTCGAGGTAAACTTTCCACAACGAATACGAATAAAAGGCATCCAAAATTGGGCACCGTTTTTGCAGCCACGACGAGAGCACGCATCATTTCCTCAATAAGACAGTTTTTTAAATGGGCTGTTAAACAACAATACCTTCGATATGATGTTTCCCAGTATATAGAGAACCCGAAACTCGGTGAACGGCTTCCTAAAAGCCTTTCTCTACAGGATGCCATGACATTTGAACAATACGCCGCGAAGCGCAAATTTAAAGAAAGAGACTCATTAATCACTACGCTGTTTTTATTGCTCGGACTACGGGTTTCTGAACTCGTAAGTATCGATCTCAAGCATTTCAATGAAGATGATGGATCGCTCGCAGTCATTGGTAAAGGGAACAAGGAAAGAAAACTCGTGTTGACACCGAAAATAATTCGGGCCCTGGAGAATTATAAGCCAGTTCGGCAAATGATCCTACAAAAACGCAATAGAATTGATGAACCAGCGTTGTTTATTTCGGAAAAACGAGGGCAGCGGCTAACAAGAAGAGCTGTGGGATTAATCATCGAGGAAATTGCAAAAGATGCCGGTGTTCGAGCAAATAATTATAAAGTAACGCCTCATAAGCTGCGCCATACTTGTGCAACCGTTCTATATAACGACGGTGAGGGAGCTGATTTGTTGGCAATTGCTGATCTATTGGGCCACGCGGACCCCAAAACAGCCACGATTTATACAAAAGTGAATATAGAGAAAATGCGAAAAATCGTGACATCAAACCCTTTGGAATTAACCTAAATTGGATCATGGCATGTTTGTGTCACAAGCGGCATAAAAGGAGATGTTTGTGTCACTGAGAGTATTTCCATTCAGAACTTTGTAAGGAGATGTTTGTGTCAAAAATCCATCCGAATTTGGGCTTTAAGGTGATGTTTGTGTCATTAGACAGACACTTTTTCTGAGCTTGAAGACCTTGGAAATCGTGTATATTACGTAAAATTGCTGAATCAACTTGCAGCATACAATTTGAATCAGCGACGGTACGATATCGCAATTAATTATATCCTTGATTATATGCAAATAGCGGTTACAATGGACTTATACAGGGAATTTATTACAACTATAGGGATGTTTGAAAACGTCCGTAACCTAGCTACCACAGAGCAACAAATAAAGTACCAAAATATCTTACAGGAGGTGCATCATGAAAAAAGCATTAGTAGCTACATTTATGCTGATGACATTTCTTAGTATTGTGATTCCGGTTTCTTCACCGCCTTCCAATCCAACAATAACACCATTTAATCACGGCGTTAACGGGTAAAACAAAGGCCACTTGCATATGCAGGTGGCCTTTTGTAATGGAATCAACAATGTACACGTATATGTTTACGTTTACGTTTGCTTATATTGTGCGTCTCTATAGTAGTTGTGCCGCAGGTGCGGCAAAAGGTTTTCTGTTTCATCACAATTTAATGTGTAGGTTTCCGTTTCGATTTCGTCCATGCTGATAGGAGCCATATATGGATTGGAATTGATACTAAAGAATAAGCGATAAATGCTAAGTTGAATATAGTCTTATGTTGAAAAGTTTGTGCTTGGATATAGTTGCAGGATAGATACATAAGTATTGCGGATATGAAAACGTATTTGTTATATTCCTCTTTGCTCGTGCTGATCCGCAGGATTACCGCATGAAGCCACGCTACAAAAGACAAAATGGCTATAGTAAATACTGTTGCCATATCTTCACGCTCCCTTCTAGTAATATTATACCCATTATGTGAGAGATTCAGTCCTGTACACATATTATCGGCTTCAGATCCGCGGCCGTGATAGTTTCTGTGTACATTTTATCTGCTGCAGAAAGTACCAGGAGAAAAATACGTACACATCAAACCTAAACAAGTGAAGAAAACAGGTGTTTAATCCCCCGGTTCATCGGCCCTAAATCCCAAGCGACCCCGGAAAAAGCATCCGGGTTCCATTGGGATTCTTAACGGGCCTAGCAGGGAAGCTAAAGACTCTGGGGCAATGCTCATACATCATGGGGATTGCTCCGTTCCGTTTCACTCCACTCCACAAACCCCATCATGTAGGGGTCCTACCAACAAAACGCGGAAAACATACGCCAAGAGAAATTCCGAGGTAAAAAGGCCGATGATTCCTACGCTAAGGAATCATCGGCCTTTAATATTATTGAAGAAGAGGGTGTAGGGAATGTAAACTTGTTACTTTTCTTGCATCAAAGTTGTATTCACCAAGAAAATTAATGTGTTCCCATCCTAATGGAGAAATATGTTTAAGTAAGTCTTCTCTCAAATTCCCTTTTTCCTTCAATAGTTTTGTTGCTTCTGTAAGATAAACGGTATTCCATACACTAATGGCATTAATTAGAATGTTTAAAGCACTTGCACGTTGTAGCTGGTCTTGTATTCCTCGTTCCCGCAACTCACCTCGTTTTCCAAAGAATAAGGCTCTCGCTAACCCATTCATCGCTTCTCCTTTATTTAGTCCTCGTTGAATTCGACGGCGTAGTGTTTCGTTAGATATGTAATCCAAAATAAAAATGGTCTTTTCGATTCTCCCCATTTCTCGCAAAGTAGTTGCAAGTTTATTTTGTCTCGCATACGACCCTAATTTCCCCATCATAAGTGAACCGGACACTTTTCCTTCTCGAATAGAATGAGCTACACGTAATACGTCATCGAAATTCTCTTGAATAATTTTTGTATTAATACGACCACGGAGTATATTTTCTAATTTTGGGAATTCATTTGGCGTTTGGATCGTGAATAGCTTAGAGTCAGCTAAATCACGTAGCCTTGGTGCAAAACGAAATCCTAGTAAATGACTCAATCCAAATACTGAGTCGGCGTAGCCAGCTGTGTCTGTAAAATGCTCTTCAATGTTTAAATCTGTCTCATGATGAAGTAATCCATCAATAACGTGTACAGCATCACGAGCATTGGTATTAATGACTTTCGTATAAAAACTTGAAAATTGATCACTAGTAAATCGATAAATGGTTGCTCCTTTTCCAGACCCATAGTGTGGATTGGAATCGGCATGTAACGATGAAACACCAACCTGTACGCGCATTCCATCAGAGGAAGAGGTACTTCCATCTCCCCAATAGGAAGCTAGTTTAAGCTTATGTTGAAAATTCACTAATGTCGCTTGTGCACGACTTATAGCATCATCGAATAAACGCCATTGCGCTGCATTAGCCATTTGATGATAGGTAACTCCTGGTGTCGCTTCTGCCATTTTAGTAAGTCCTATGTTAGTTCCCATCGCCATGAGAGCAGCCATGAGAACTACTTTTTCCTCTCCCTTTGGTGGGCGATTGGTTGAGGCATGTATCAACATTTCGTCAAATCCTGTCCAGTGTGCTACCTCCATTAAAAGATCAGTGAGCTTTATTCTTGGCAACATATTATATAAAGACAGGCTAAAAGCTCTCGCTTCTTCGGGTGTATTCTTCTCCAAACGGTCCAATCGGATCTTAGCCTTTTCGATATTTACTCCTTCTAGAGAATCAAGATTATTTGAAACCCATGTAAGGCGTTGAGCTAGTGACTTTCTTCTTTCCTCAAGATATTCATCTGCCGATGAACGAACGGCTAGTTTAGTTTCCGTAAGACGAGTTGTTTTCCAATCTTCTTTAGGAACAAGATACTCTTCAAAATCTTTATGAAGTCTACTACCGACTACGGATATGTCGCCTGAACGAATATGATTTTTCAACTCTGTTAGTGCAGCCATCTCATAATAGTGTCGGTTAATTATTCCATCATCACCATAAACATGCTTCTTCCAACGTTTAGGAATAAAATCTACCGGGCTGCTAGTTTCTTGACACTATTCAACCCTGGTCCACCACCAACCACTACGACATGCATGTTTGGGGAGGAATCCATACAGCGCTGTGCAGCTCTTAAAAAACTTTTACATATCTCTGCTTTTTCATCCTCTATTCGGCTGACATACAATAGCACTTTCGACTTACTGGCAATGTTTAATTGTGTGAGCAACTGCTGGTTTCTGTTGTATCTAAAATGCTGCGTATTAATTCCATTTGGAATTAATACAGATTGGATATTTTTCTCTTCCAGCCACTTTTTAACCGGCCAGCTAACGCTAATAACCGCGTGACGACTATAACACCTCTTCATTATTTTCGTGATCAGTGCCCGAGGATAGTATGTCCCATGTATGGTGTAGACAAAAGGGATTCTCAGCTTTCTGCTGAGGGCGCTACCGATTATTCCGGTAGATTCATGGTGAGCATTAATGACGTTGATCTTATGCTTGATAATCCATTGCTCCAATCTTTGCCGGTCGTTTATTTTCGTAAATATTGGACAACCAAGCGCCCTGAACTTGGACAACAAACTCCCCCGATTACCTGCTACATAAATGGAGACCCCTCTTTTTCCCATCTCTTCGACAACAGCGGACACATATGTCTCTGTTCCTCCCACTTCCAATTTATCTATGATCATAAGCAATCGAAGAGTTGGCTTCTTCATGAATTTCCCCTCCAATAAGGTTATGAATCTCACTCCTTATAGTATGGGGTGTTAATTCATATCGTTACTGGAATACACCCAAGAAGACAAAACAGGCGTTTTATAGTATTTCGAATGAAATACAATTCTCTGACTGAGCATGAAAAATCACCTCCATTTAACAAGAATAGGTGAGGCCTGGAAGGAAGCCGTTTTTGCAAAATCCTTTGAAGTTACCCTGAGCATTATTAACGAATGGAAGATTTTTTGATAATAACGGTTACATTGTTGCCCTGACCACAGGACGACTCGAGTCAACATCAGTTCGCTCTAAAGTACCAACAAGGATGTAATCGCTTCCAGGATGCGAGGTCATATATTCCTTGGAGACATCCCAAAATACGCTGTTTCGTTGTAAATATAAAATAATATAATGGCTAACCTAATCGCTACCTGACAATTGCCTTTTTTGAGTTTCATAGCCACTTCATCCATGCATTGCGTCCGGTATTACATATATTATCCTATGCTATATCTATTCATGAGGAAGTGAGCATATCATGAATACTTTTTTTTGGATGCTCGAACATCACAAAATGCTAGTTTGGCTAACTCTATTTTGGTGCCCATTCTATTCATTTGCAGGCCTCAGTTATTCGGACAGATAGGTCTAATGACTGCCGGTGCTGAGACAAACCCTCGTGTTCAGTTTAAAGGAACCGTTTCCGTTCAATTCCCTTTTAGCCCTTGTTGGAATTTATCCGCACCCAATTCAATGGCGCCTATCGCATTTCGGTAGCCAATTTGTCTTCTATTCCTTCTTCAGTGCGTTGTGAGATTTTTAGAGGATCCACAAATTCAGGAACCCCTATTTATGTGGTTTCACAACCTGTGTTCCCCTTGAAGGAATCCTTCTGGAAAGCTTCGAGGGCTCTTCATTGTAATCCGACAAATGAATACAACACTCCCATTCAAAATTAATATGCGCCACTTTCATTACTCCGCGCGCCCAAGGATAAACGGTCGCAGCTTGATCGTGTCTTTTTTGTACTGTCTACTTGACAGGATTTTGACCAAATTAGCGGCCTTCTATGGGCTCACACCCATTCCCCTGCTCAATTGCCTACATACAATACACTAATGAACAGGAGTGATGTTATATGACATTTTTTACCTCCTTTTGGACCTGGCGGAGGGTTTGGCGGACCTGGGGGTCCCGGAGGAGCCAGTGGAATGCCTGGTCCTCCATCGTTCCCCGGGGGTGGAGGCGGCGGACCACAAGGCATGCAGGCACCTACCGGGCCGCCACCATCATTCATTCCACAGCAACCCGCTTCGTTATTTGCGGTAGATCCAAGAGCCATATCCGGCTGTCTGTTTCGCTACACATATATTTGGCCGAATCGTGGTCCCGGCTTCTGGATGTTCCCGGTATTTGTCGGCAGAAATTCGGTGGCTGGCTTCCGCTGGAATGGCTTCTTCTGGCTATACAGCGGCATTGATCTGCAGCAAATCAGCACGTTTAGCTGTTTCTAGAATTAATTACCCTGTATGCGGATCAATCCGCATACAGGGTAATTTACATTTATCTTATAAGAATAGATATCCGTTAGCTACTCAATCATCAAGGGGCCTTCATTATATATTGCGATGAAACAGAGAGGTTGCTCCAATCAGCCCTGCTTTATTGCCCAGGCTTAGCTGGAATGATCTGCGTATGTTTAAAACTATCCAGTAGAAGTTTTTGGGTACAATTGCCTATCCTACGTACAAGCCATTCTTGCTCCATAATACCGCCACCAACGATCACTGCAGGAGGATCGAAAATATGAATCAGCGTTGCAATTCCTCTAGATACTTCAAGCTCCGGCGTTTTGCAACAAAGAAATTATGGCTAGTTCTCCATCAGAAATTTTTCCGAATAATTCTTTTCCATTCGAAATGTGCTGCCCGTTAGCTTAATGAACCAACCGATTAGATAGACATCTAATCGTCAATGGGAACATGTTTTTGTCCCTCGACAATTTTCGTTCTGTTTTTTATAAGATCCCCTTTTGTCGGAGGACAAGAACTTGTTCCGTTAAAGGGCAAGAACTTAGCGTTGTACATTGACACAAAGTTCCCTACCAAAATGACACAAAGTACCCTACTTTCATGCATTTATGCCCTTTGTCTTTAATTAACGGAGCAAATTTGTAACTTGGTAGGCAACTTTGTGTCACTCCCTCCAAATTATTTATCCATGTTGTTTACAGCGTTTTTCATTTGATCATCTGTTAAGTGCGTATAAATCATTGTAGTTTGTATTGAAGAATGTCCTAATTGATTTTTTAATTTTGGGACATCAATATTCTCAATATGATAACGTGTGGCAAATGAATGCCTCAAAGAATGAACCGTCAAAGCCGGCTTTCCAAAGGCTGTTGCATATTTCTCAATAAGTTTTTCAATAGAACGTTGTGTTAAACGTCTATTTTTACCTTTGCGTCCTACAGGTGCTGCAATAAACAAATATTTTTCATTTTTTTCTGGGGTATATCTTGTTTCCCTTACCTGCAGGTAATTCTCAATATCTAGGGATGTTTGGCTGCTAAATGCTCTTTTCCCCCTTTTCGAGTTACTCTTACAGACGATTTCGTCAGATCTAAATCCTCAAGATTGATTCCGGAAACTTCTGATAATCTAAGTCCTCTCCTAAGATTAATGAAATTATTGCCGTATCTCGTTCACGATTAAACTGATGGAAATGCATGATACGTTTGTTTGTTTTGTTTAATTCGCCATAATCGTATGCTACAAACACTCTAAAAGCTTCAAAATCATTTTCTCTCAGTATTTTTCCTTCCATACGATTCGCGATCGTTTCCTGACTTTCTTTTTCTTTAAATCAATTGTTTCGGCTTTATTCTGTAAGTAATCAAATGAGGACTTAAGAGAAGAAAGCTTACGGTTGATTGTTAGCTTATTATTCCCAAGTTGATACTCCAAAAAAGACAAAAAGCTTTCTGTTTCACGTATCGTTAATGTTTCTAGCGTGGATAATTCAATTTCTATTCTTTTTTGAACTGTGGTAAAGCAATCAGCCAATCAAAAAAGATAATATAATCGGCATGAAAGGCTGTCCGTATGACAATGCCGTGGCCGAAGCGACCTACAAATTCATGAAAACTGAGTTCATCCACCAGATGAGCTTCCAGAGCCTTCGCCATCTGGAATTGGAATTATACGATTACGTTAACTGGTTTAACAAACATCGGATTCATGGAACGTTGGGATACCTGACACCTGTTCAGTATCGCCAAGAAGCCCTTAAAAAAGCTGTCTAATTTACTGTTGACAATCCACCCTTCTGGATATCAATGAAAGAAGCCAACTATCACGCAGAGAGTCTCCAGTATCTAAATTTTGTCGATGTGTGGGTACGGAATAATACTCAGTGACAGATAAATCTTTTTGATGTAACAGTGTTTTCACAATATCGATCGGAATCTTTTCCGTTTGAGCAGCATGCGTAGCGAAGGCGTGTCGAAGTAAATGAGTTTTCAAGACAACTTGATTACAGGAAGAAGTGGAATCACTAGAATTGGCGACGACAGCATTTGTCACTGGTTCACTCGTATTCACTGCCGCGGCCCTAGAGCCAGTTTTATTTAAGTGCAGTTCATTGGAGATGTAGTCTTTCTCTTCAATTCCGGATGTAAAATCCCCTGGTTCTTTAGTATCAAGGACCAGGGGATTTTTATGAGAAGTATAACTTATTCAGATTTAATTTATGAGCTCGCACCGGCAGCATATTTTGGAACTATATCAGCCATTGAATCCAAACATCTTTTTAGTAAGACACCTTTAGGTTGAGGAGTATTACAAGAATCATCAACCTATATTAGTTGTAGCCTATACCTTGATAATAGTAGCCCAGCGATTTCATGAAGTCGGCATTCAACATGTTTCGGCCATCGAAGATGTTGGGCTGCTTCATCTGTTTATTGAGCATACTCCAGTTTAGGTCATGATACATCTTCCACTCCGTACATATAAAAACAGCATCTGCATCTTTAAAGCCTTCCTCAGGGGTAATCATGGATTGAATATTTGAATTCTTCAAATATGAGGGAAGTTTGGCGACCGGGTCAAACAATTTAATATGTGCTTGTCCCACAGTCAATTCCTCAATGAGCCGGATCGCAGGAGCTTCCCGTATGTCATCCGTATCGGGCTTGAATGCCAGGCCAAGAACCACTATTTTTTTGCCTGCGAAATCTCCTAACCTTCTTCTAGCTTTCTCAACCATATACAAATATTGTGTTTCATTAACCTCAACGACATTCTTCAGTACCTGTAGTTCCGTATTATTATCCTTTGCTATACGGAGTAAAGCTGCAACGTCCTTTGGAAAACATGATCCACCATAACCAATTCCTGCTTGCAGGAAGCTGCTGCCAATCCTTTGATCAAGTCCCATCCCAAAAGCAACCTCTTTTATATCTACCTCAAGTTTGTCACTTAATCTGGAAAGTTCATTAATATAAGAAATTTTTGTGGCTAGAAAAGCATTCGATGCATATTTAATGAGCTCTGCGGTCCGCGGTGTTGTTACCACAATGGGACATTGAACTGAAGCGTAGAGGGTCTGAAGCATTTTGGTCGCTTTAGTACTCGTCGCGCCAATGACAACCCGGTCTGGATTTAGAGAATCCTCCATTGCCTTGCCTTCCCTTAAAAATTCAGGATTGGATGCAACATCATAAGGATAAGATGCTGCCTGTGACCGCAATATCCATTGAGTCACTTTTTCCTGCGTCCCTACGGGTACGGTACTTTTGTTAACGATGAGTTTATAACCGTTCATATAACGACCAATATCTTGTGAAACCTGCTTCACATAAGTTAAATCCGCACTGCCATCAGTAAGCGCTGGAGTCCCGACACATATAAATATTACATCATTCTCCTGAATAGCTTTTGCTTGATTTGTAGTAAACATAATCTGACCGGATTTAAGGTGTTTTACCAGTAGTTCCTTGAGACCCGGCTCATAGAAATAAAGTTCACCTTTCATTAATTGATCGACCTTGTGTGCATCTGTATCAAGTCCTACTACTTTCCAGCCCATCTCGGCAAATACCAAGGCAGTCGTCGTACCCACATAGCCTGTCCCAATCACGAGTATTTTCATTCTTCGTCACCCTTCCTTCTCGCTTCCAAGCCAGCCAAGGTAGAACCGATCCCCACTACCGTATTAACAACAGCGTGTGTTAGTTGCTTGATATGAACATTACTTAATAGGATGCTGTCTCTGACGTAGCAGCTTTTAATAGTGGAATCTGCACCAATAGAAACGTAAGGACCAACCACACTATCTTCTAAAATACAGCCTGCTTCTATAGAGACTGGGGCAATAATCTTGCAGTTTTTTAGAGTCACCGAAGGATGAATATCATTTTCAACCGGCATCTCCCGAAGCATTTTCTGATTGGCATCAAGCCATCTCTGTAAAGTTCCTACGTCAATATTTGCTATTTCAGCTTGATGGTAAGATACCGAGTAGCCCTGTTGAATCAGCCATTGGATCGCATCTGTAATTTCATATTCTCCTCTCGCCGAAGGCTCTATCTTTTTGGCAGCTTCGAAAATAGAGGAGGTAAAACCGTATGCTCCTAATACCGCAAGATTTGATTTGGGAGCTTTCGGCTTCTCTACAAGCTTTACAATCCGGTGGTCTTCCACCTCTGCAATGCCATAATCTTGAGGGCTATCCACTTCCGATAGAAGCAGCGCAGCATGATTCCCATGTTCTTCTATTTGCTTCTTAAGTTGAGAGAGTGAAATGGAAATTAAGTTATCCCCCAAGAGTAAAATGAATGAGTCCTGACCAATAAAATGCTCTGCTTGCAATATGGCATCTGCAATTCCTTTTGGATCTTTTTGATAAATAAACGTAATATTCGTACTCCACCTAGTGACATTCTCTAAGCTACTTCTAATGAGTGATTCTTGGGATTTTTGGATTACTATTCCGATCTCAGAAACCTCTTGTTCGACCAATTTATCTATACAGGAGTGCAACAAGGGAGTATTGGCTACAGGAATCAATGATTTTGGATAAGAGAAAGTGAATGGATACATACGGGAACCTTTCCCAGCACAAAGAATTAGTCCTTTCAAGTCGTTTCCTCCCTTCTAATTTTCACTTCTGTATACTCTATGAAAAACAAATATATTTGGATTGGACGAACATCTGATAGATTTTATAGATAGGCTCTAACAGCCTTGAACGTTTCTCAGAAAACTAAGTTTTCTAATTCTTATGAAATGGTTCGTTGACGCTTGTGAAAATTTTCTGACGCCCATTCATTCCACAGGTCATTCGCATAAGATGACGGCAAAAGAGCCGTTGGCTTCATGCTAACCAAAGGAGACTGAAATGGTATGAAAATAGTTCAAATATCTACGAATACACTTCCCGTTCCCCCAGAAGATTATGGCGGCACTCAGCGCGATATTCACTACCTGACAGAAGAGTTGGTTCGTCGAGGTCATGAGGTCATTTTATTTGCTAAGAAAGGTTCGAAAACCAACGCCACAAGGACGTACGAATATCCTACTGATGACCCGGATCAGCAGTTGGATTTCATCATTAAGCGCATTCCTTCAAATGTAGATATTATCCATGATCACTATGGCATTGTTGCGAAAACAAATCCGCCCATTCCTACGCTCCACAACTCCCATTCCAAAAAGGCAAAAGGATCACAAATCCCCGTATTTGTAAGCAAGAAAATTCGTGATAAGAACAAGAAAGGTTATTTCGTGCATAACGGGATTCGTCTTAGTGACTATACTTTTCGAACCAAGAAAAAGGGCTATCTTTTATTTTTGGGTAGAATCATGAAAGAAAAAGGAGTTCATTTAGCGATTGAAGTTGCACAAAAAACGGGGAAAGAATTAATTATTGCTGGCACAATTAACAAGCCTGCATATCAAGAGTATTTCGATAGCGAAGTCAAACCGCATCTAAATGAAAAGATACGATTTATCGGTCCTGTCGGTGGAGCAAAGAAAATTAATTTGATTTCAAGAGCGAGCTGTGTGTTATTTACCTCTACATGGAACGAACCCTTCGGACTTGTGCTTATCGAATCTTTGGCTTGTGGTACACCAGTACTCGGATTCAAAGCAGGGGCCGTTCCAGAAGTGCTAAAAGGCTTACCACAATTATTATGTAACTCTACGGATGATATGGTTCGCAAAGTGAAATACCGTAACAATTTCCCCACCGCAAGAGTTTGCCGATCCTATGTAAAAAGGCATTTTTCGGATAAAGTCATGGCTGACAATTTTCTTAAGTTGTATAAAAAAGTCATCACGAATAAGGAATATAAAATTATCCGTCAGTCGGTGTGGAACACCAGAAAAAATATGATTCTGAAAAGGAGTTGAAATCTGTGGCTTCAATCATAGCGTGTACCATGAGACCTGAATATATGGATAACATTTTTGCGAACTATGAACGACAGGAATGGCATAACAAAGAAATGATCGTCATCCTTAATAAGGATAGTATGAATCTTAAAAAGTGGCGAAAGAAGGCAAAAGAGTACGAAAATGTTAGAGTCTATAAGCTTCCTGAGAAATTTACACTGGGGAAATGTCTTAACTGGGCCATTGCCCGGGCAAAAGGTTCGTTTATTGCCAAATTTGATGATGATGATTATTATGGTGCTCATTATTTAAAAGAATCCATCATTGCACTAAGAACACAAAAGGCACCGATTGTTGGTAAACACACAGCGTATATTTATTTTGAGGCGAAAAAAGCGCTTATGGAATACCGACCCGGACAAGAGAATGTGCCTGGCAAAAGGGTTAAAGGCGGGACATTATTTTTTCGTAAAAGGGTATGGAAACAGGTGAAATTTCCTGAGGATACGATCGGAGGATCAGATGCCAAATGGGCAAAAAAATGCCGCAGAGCTGGCTATACCGTATATTATGTGTCTAAGAAAAATTACGTATGTATTCGAAGAGAGAACATTCAGTCACATACACAGAAACGGGACACTGAGGAATATATGAGAAATTGTAAATTAGTTACCTATACAGATGACTTTATACCTTATACAACCGTAACTATTCCAGATGAAGGTACCCGTAGAGAAGAATATAATTCACTCTCAAATGTCTCCATTTAGCAAATTGGACATTTGAAGCGAAGAATGGGCTGTTCCGGTAGTATAACTACTTTAGGGACTGTCCATTCTATTCGCTGTAACAAACAACATTGCCGCACATTCGATTATTATACACTAACTTAATTTCCGAATACTTTCGTAATCCGTATATTTCTTTAGCCATTCAATGTCCTGACTTCTGTATCGTTTTAAAATTTTGTATTTTTGCTTGATCAGATCTTCAGGCAATTTATATTTAGAGCGTTTAAAAATATACATCTTCTCCTGAGCCAGCTCTCTGACAACCTGATGCAATGCTCTGTGTTGAGTATGGCCATACTCCCCTTTTTTATTGTGGGTCACAATCATCGTGATCTGAGGATTGGCTTGCAGTACCTGTGCGATATCTTTTTTCAAAGCCTTTCGGTTAAAATCTCCTTCCCATTTATCTTTATAACTCCACATTTCATACTCGGCTCCTACGTCTTTCATTGCTTTTTTAAACTCTCTTGCCCGCACTTTGTGTTTTCCATTAGTTACACAAATAACTTTCCACCCTTTTCCCTTGATAAGTTGAGCTCCTCCAAAGATTATTTCATCATCAGGATGGGCTACAATCATCAATTTATTGAACATTGTCTTCCCTCCAAATCTTCTAGATGAAGGACTGATATAAGCTAAGCAGCTTATCGACGATGCCAGAGATATTAAATTGCTTCTTAACGAATTCACGTCCTGCTTCTCCCCAATTTTTTGAACTTTTCTTAGACCTTAATGCAGTAAGAATCAGATTTTCGATCTTGCTTATTTCAAGAGTTTCCTTGGCTCTGTGATCTCCGAAGTAATACCTCCAAGCAAGCTTGAAATTATCTGGCTTCACAATTCCAAAAATCCCCTTTGCACCGATTGCAATTACAGGCCGCTTGCAGGACATCGCTTCAAGAGCTACTCGACCTGTTCCTACAACAACGTCACTAATGGAAAAAAAGGCCGATGTATCTAGGCGTTCACCCATTACATGAATACGATTACTGTGTTTTCTAGCGCATCATTTGGAATTTTTCTTTTACCAGATTCATTTATTTCATTTAGCGTTTTTAGAGCTTGCAATAATGGCTCTGTACCTTGTGTAGAACGAAATTCAAGAGATTTAAGAAAAGTAGGAGTATATTTTCTTAGATAAGAATACCGATTTTCTAACAAATCTAGATAATCGTAATCCATCGGACGGGCTAATTTTTGGGCTTCTTCGACGGAAGAAACAATTTTATCCCACGGCATAATCATTTCAATAGCATTAAATGGATCAAGCCCTTCATTTCGTGCTTGGATAAGTGCTGCACCAATATCTGCAAAATGCACGACTTTTTCATTCACTGCTTTTCCATTTTCTTTTTGCATTTCCTCTTGTGTTTTACGTCCTTTTGATTGCAAGATCATCATTTGTCGATCATGAATTTCAATTGCTTGATCAATTAGATCTTGGCTTAGTGTTACTAGATAGGAAACAAGAATTGCATATTTCTTTTTTTCTTTAAACCTTCGAAATGAGTGTGGTTCATACCTTGCTCCAATACGAGATAATTGAAGTAACCGATTGGGATGGATTTGCTCTGAATTTATCTCTAATTTTAAATCTCGTATATATTCTAAGCGCTTTATTACTTTTAAAAAGGCTTCAGGTGAAGATTGGCCGGGAAGTTCTCTAAGCCATGCTAAGGGGGTTTTTCTATTGTCTACAAAGGGATCTATAAGTTTATCTAACTTTTGTTTTTGCCATTTTGAAAGAGTACAAGTTAATGATTTAAAAATTCTTTCCTCTGCTCGTTGACGAGTTTCCCAAACAAGCCTTTCTATAGTAGTCATGCCAGGGAGAATAATTTTCTGATTTCGTAGTTCTTCTTGCGCTGTACGAAGAAGATACATTGAATTTCCATTTTGAAGGGCATGATTCAACAGAAACTGAGCTACCTTACGATAGTTCCCTAGGGAAAAATTTTCATAACCATAAACTTGACGGATTTCTTCCATATGCTCATGTTTAGTTGGCTCTCGTTGGGCATATAAAGAAAATGAATTAGGATTAACATTTATTTGTCTAGCTATGTATTCGATTATGTAATCTGGAATAGGTCCAACATCTGAAAGGGACCATCCGGGATAGCGTAGAACACATAATTGAACAGCAAAGCCTAATCGATTATGATCTCTTCTGTGTCGTTTTATAATTTCAAGGTCATATTGTGAAAAAGTATAATAAGTTTCTAGTTCACTTTCGCTCATATCAGCTGGAATTCGTACAAATTCCGTTCTTTGATCTTCTGTTAGTAATTCTTTCCCTCTCATGCTACAACTCCTTGCTAGATATCTTTTTCTTTTCTAGATAACGATATAAGGTTGTCGCTCCAATCCCTGTTGCCGTCTTAATTTGAGATAAAGAGTAATCTTTGCTTTCGTACATTTTTATAGCAAGTTCTATTTTCTTTAAATCAACCTTCGGTCTGCCTCCGTTTCTTCCTCTAGCTCTAGCAGCCGTCAATCCATCTTTCGTTCGTTCACTAATAATATCTCGTTCTAATTCTGCTATGCTGGCCAACATTCTAAAAAAGAATCGTCCCATAGCAGTTGTTGTGTCAATCTTGTCTTGTATGGAGACAAAATGAATACCCTTTGCTTCAAAATGTTCCATAAGCTCAATTAAATGTTTGGTACTACGACTGATACGGTCTAATTTATAGACAACTACCGTGTCACCTTTACGCAAAACTTTAAGAAGCTCGTCAAGCTGCGGACGGTTTTTTCTCTTGCCTGATTCCTTTTCTTCAAAAGTCTGGTCCACTCCGTAGTGAGTCAATGCATCGAGTTGTAACGATAATGACTGATCTTGTGTACTGACACGTGCATATCCAAATTTCAACAAGAATCCCCCCTTTTTTAATATCCTAACTATACCAAAAAGGGATTTGTAATAGATATATTGGTATTTAGATTTTGGTTATATTTTTGGTTATGTATTTTAAGTAGTTTTTGAGGTTTTAGAGAAGTTCTCTGTTTTTAACCAAAAACGGTCGTTTTCGGTATTGGAATCATTTAATTGAAGGGAGTAAAATATATTGACCATGTACTATGGTACATGGTTTATATTATATGTGAGGTGAAGTAAATTGCATTTTCGAGTCGGAGAAATCGCAGAGAAGTGTAACGTTAACAAAGAGACCATTAGATATTATGAGCGTTTAGGCTTAATTCCAGAGCCTGATCGTACCGAAAAAGGATACCGAATGTATTCACAACAAACGGTCGATCGGTTGAATTTCATAAAACGGATGCAGGAATTAGGATTTAGCTTAAATGAAATTGACAAATTGCTAGGGGTCGTCGATCGCGATGAAGCAAAGTGCCGTGATATGTATGATTTCACCGTTCTTAAGATAGAAGACATCCAGCATAAAATTCAAGATCTCAAAAGAATTGAACAAATGCTGATGGATCTTAAAGAAAGATGTCCTGAAAACAAAGATATTTACGAATGCCCCATTATTGAAACATTGATGAAGAAATAAGAGGTGAAACAGGATGAAAAACACAATAAAAAGTTCAGGCTGGTTTCTTGTCGCACTAATCACATGCCCGTGTCATCTGTTTTTACTGCTTCCGTTGGTTGCAGGAACGGCACTGGGTTCATACTTCACGGACTTTAAAGATGTTATTTTCATCGTGATGGGTCTGTTATTTGTCTTTGCTCTTTTCAAGGGCTGGAGAAAACTTGACCCAGAAACAAAGAATGAAACAAAAAAGGAAACAAAAACGCATGATTGTTGCAGTATGGAGAGGTTTAAATCATGAAGGAAAAAGTGTCGCAAGTAGCTACTGTATTTTCAGCTTTTGTTATGGCTGCATGCTGCCTAGGTCCACTGATTTTCATTCCTCTTGGACTAACTGGATTTGCAGGAGCATTAGCCTTCTATTCACTAAAGTATCGGTTATTGTTCAGCATCGTTACCATCATCCTTCTTGCATACTCCTTTTACATGGTTTACGGGAGAAAAGGCAAAAGGAAGAGTTCTATCATCGGCTTATGGATCACGACGTTTTTCGTTTTCTGCATGTTTCTTTTTTTATTTCTAGTTGAAGGTGGACTATAAAAGATGAGGTGCTTTATATGAGCGTACAAATAATTAGGATTATGATGCTATTATCCCTTCTGTTAGTGGTTAGTGCGTGTAGCAACGAAAAAGAAGCACAAAATACTATAGATGCTAAGCAGGAAGTAAAAACTACCATTGAAACAACTAAAACAGGGACATTCACGGTTTTGGGGATGGATTGTTGTCCACCGTCTGTTGTAGAAAGCGTCCTGGAACAGGTAGATGGCGTTAGCAAAACAGCCATTAAAGTCAGTGGAAGCAAGGGCGAAGTAACGGTTTCCTTTGATGATAAGAAAACGGATTTACAGGCAATTAAGACGGCAGTTTCGAATTTCGGGCTTGGAGTCGAGTAAAAGGAGAGATTTAACATGAAAAAATATCGAGTAAACGTTCAAGGAATGACTTGTACGGGTTGTGAAGAGCATGTAGCTGTTGCTCTTGAAAACATGGGTGCAAAAGGGATTGAAGTGGATTTTCGTCGCGGAGAAGCTGTATTTGAGCTAACGAATGACGTGGAGGTGGAAACAGCGAAAAAGGCGATTGCTGAAGCCAAATACCAGCCAGGAGAGGTAGAAGAATTACAACCGCAAGAAATGGTGCAGTTAGGCGATGAAGGCGATTATGATTACATTATCATCGGTTCTGGCGGTGCTGCTTTTTCGTCTGCCATTGAAGCTGTGAAATACGGAGCGAAAGTGGCGATCATCGAACGTGGAACGGTTGGTGGAACATGTGTGAATATTGGCTGCGTTCCTTCGAAGACATTGCTGCGGGCTGGCGAAATCAATCATCTGGCAAAAAATAATCCATTCATCGGATTGCACACGTCAGCTGGCGACGTTGATTTGGCACCATTGATCAAGCAGAAAAATGAACTGGTGACGGATCTTCGAAACTCAAAATATGTGGATTTGATTGATGACTACGGCTTTGAATTAATCAAAGGCGAAGCGAAATTCGTAGATGAAAAAACCGTTGAAGTCAATGGCATGCAGTTGTCAGCCAAACGATTCTTAATCGCGACAGGTGCTTCACCAGCAGTGCCAAACATTCCTGGACTGGATGAAGTCGATTATTTAACAAGCACAACTCTGCTTGAATTAAAGAAGGTGCCTAAGCGTCTTACGGTCATCGGTTCTGGCTATATCGGGATGGAATTGGGACAACTCTTCCATAATCTAGGCTCAGAAGTCACATTGATGCAAAGAAGCCCGCGTTTGTTAAAGGAATACGATCCTGAGGTTTCAGAAGCAATCACGCAAGCCTTGACAGAACAAGGGGTCAACTTAGTGACGGGAGCATCTTTTGAACGAATCGAACAAGATGGAGACATTAAAAAGGTCCATGTAGAGGTAAATGGCAAGAAGCGAATCATTGAGGCAGATCAATTACTGGTTGCCACAGGAAGAACACCAAACACGGCAACCTTGAATTTACAGGATGCAGGCGTTGAAGTAGGCCCCCGTGGTGAAATCGTAATCGATGAGTATTCAAAAACAACGAATTCACGCATCTATGCAGCAGGAGATGTCACGCTTGGTCCTCAATTTGTATATGTAGCAGCTTATCAAGGTGGAGTTGCGGCAGGAAATGCTATCGGTGGACTGAACAAAAAGCTGAATTTAGAAGTGGTTCCGGGGGTTACATTTACAGCTCCAGCAATTGCAACGGTTGGTTTAACGGAGCAACAGGCAAAAGAGAAAGGATATGAAGTGAAAACATCCGTCTTGCCGTTAGATGCCGTTCCAAGAGCACTGGTTAATCGGGAAACAACAGGCGTGTTTAAACTGGTGGCGGACGAGAAGACACTGAAAGTGTTAGGGGCTCATGTGGTAGCAGAAAATGCAGGAGACGTAATTTATGCAGCGACACTGGCTGTCAAATTCGGTTTAACCGTGGAGGATCTCCGAGAAACCATGGCTCCATATTTAACAATGGCAGAAGGATTGAAGCTAGCTGCTCTTACGTTTGATAAAGATGTATCAAAATTATCTTGTTGTGCAGGTTAATCACCTTTTTAGGAAGCCTTAATGTACGTCTTCAGTTAAAGAAAGCTTTTATAAAAGACGATTCTTCTCTTAACATAGAGATAATTGTCTTTTTTATTCCAAAAAATGTCTTAGCGTGGGTTTTATGTCAAAATGTTGGTGGTACCCCTGTACTTATCAATTTCATTGGGAAAAGATCTTTTTCTTCTTGACCTTCCCCTTAGGTGAAGGTTGTATACTCTAGTTATAGTTAGTTCAGCTGATGGTACCACCAGTTAACGAGGAGGGAGGAAAGTGGAGCAATTTACGATTGGTCAACTAGCCCAACAAACAGGAGTCAGTCGAAAAGCCATTCGATTGTATGAAGAAAAGGGACTTATCCTACCTTCCATTAAGCGGAGTGAAGGCAATTACCGCGTTTATAACCAAGAGCATGTATTTTGTATCAATGGTATCAAACAACTCCGATCTTTAGGCGTATCGCTGGAGGAAATGACGGATCTGGTAGTGATTTTCGAAAAAAAACCTGTGGAGGTAGAACCTCGTCTTCAGCATTTGTTAAAGGAGAAACTGACTATGATAGATGAGCATATTAAAGATCTACAAAAGTTACGACAACACGTTGGAGCGTTTCTGGATTCCCCGAAAGACGTATTCAATCAAGTATATCTTCCTAAGAATTTTACAATCGAATGTAGATATAATCATGTAAGTAACATCGAAAAACAATAAAACTGACAAAAAAATCCAAGGAGGAAAAAGTCATGAAAACTGAAATTCAGGAACTTGTAACCCTATTTGACCAGAACAAGGGAGAGGGAGGAGGCTCCATGAAGTGGCTCTTTCGCCCGTTGTTACAAATGCTAACAAAAGGTGAACCAGTTACCGTTGAGGACATTGCAACAACAACCGGGAAGCCCCTCGATGAGGTTAAGGACATTCTCTCGACCTTATCCAGTGTGGAACTCGATGAACAGGGTCGTGTTGTCGGTTTTGGTCTCACCTTAATCCCTACGCCCCATCGCTTTGAAGTTGATGAGAAACAATTGTATGCGTGGTGTGCTCTTGACACCCTTATGTTTCCGGAACTTATAGGGCATATGGTTCATATTGAATCGCCTTGTTACAGTACTGGAAAGCCTATAAGATTGACAGTGGAACCGGATCGTGTTTTAAGCCTGGAACCAACGACGGCTGTTGTCTCAATAGTAACACCGGATGATACGTCCTCTGTTCGGTCGTCATTCTGCAACGAAGTCCATTTTTTTAGCACGGAAAGTGCAGCCCAAAATTGGCTTAACCAACATCCAAATGGGAAGGTGTACCCCGTTAAGGAAGCCTTTGAATTAGGTCGCCTTCTGGGAAAACGTTACGAGGAATCTGGCCCTACCAATGAGTCTTGCTGTGACATCTAATCCTAAATAATACCCAATCGTCTTGTTTAATTTTTGAAGTACGAAACCCAAACCAATGAATGAGACCGTGAGACTGCGAAATTTGCGGTGTTTAACAGTAGAAGATCTTCGCGAAACCCTTGCTCCCTATTTGACAATGGCAGAAGAACTAAAGCTGGCTGCCCTTACGTTTGATAAAGATGTATCCAAATTATCTTGTTGTACAGGATAACCATCTTTTATAATATCAAGCCGATATTCCTTAAAGTAAGGAAATCGGCTTTTTTTCATCCGGAAATTGGCTTAGCGTATGTTTTCCGCGTTTTGTTGGTAGGACCCCATGTACTACGAAGCAAAGGGAACCATGACTCCATTCCGCTTCGCTCCATTCCTTCATCGTTCCAAAACCTATTCAGGTAGACCCTTCGAAGATAAAACCTTGTGGGCAAGATCGAAGAAGTAAAGACAAGGCCCGTTCGCAGTAACCTGCGTGCAGCCTTACCATATTCCGTTTTTCAAAGAGATCATTCACATACCGTAGCCATCTAGTCGCATGGGATCATATAGAACCTCTCCGGGCAAGGCGAAAAAATTTTTTTGAGAAGTACACTCAAAATAATTTTTGTCGTCCCTTCGGGCAGCCTTGCCCTGCGAGAACCTATATGATCTTAAATCTGCGACGGCTACGGTATACGAATGATTTTGCTCTTTGAAAACTTCATACGGTAAGGCAAGACAGCAAGCAAGAAACTGCTCACAAACCTTAAAGGATTCCGCTCATCGCCGCTAGGGCTAGACAGGCAAACGGTTCCGAATAAGGGTTAGGGCCAAAAAAGTCAAGTCCGAATAAGTCATTTTGAAAGGAGGTGATAGCGATATGAACATTGAGATGTTGCGTAATCAGATTGAAAAGTTGCGAAAAGAACTCATTGATTTAGCAGAACGGATGGGTTTTACAGCGATGGAAGTTGTGGAGAAATCGCAAAAGTTGGACAAAGTGCTGAATGAATATGATCGAGCAATCCAAAGACAATCAAAAGGCCCGTTTGTTTAGCAGAACAAACGAGCCGGGGCGAAGATTTGAGACCCCTTCGCCCCTCCATTATAACACATAAGGGAGAGGTTAACATGAGCGAAAAAATCTATGAAATGGTTACAAATCGTATGATAGAGCTTTTGGAAAAAGGGGTTGTGCCTTGGCGCCGCCCGTGGCGAGTGGGTGCGGCTGTCAATTGGAAGACACAGAAGCCGTATCGGGGCGTTAATACGCTACTTCTGGAGCCGGGAGAGTATGCGACTTTCAAACAGGTAAGCGAAGCCGGGGGCAAAGTCAAAAAAGGCGAAAAGGGGCAATTCGTTGTTTTCTGGACATGGTTGGAGAAGGAAAACGACGAAACGGGAGAAATTGAAAAAATCCCATTTCTCCGCTATTACACGGTGTTTGAAATCAATACTCAATGTGAAGGATTACAGAGCAAGCGAAACGACGAAACATTTGACCATGATCCTATAGAAGCAGCAGAGCGGATTTGTGAAGGGTATAAAGACGCTCCGCCCGTCCGGTTTGCTTCCGGGCGTGCGTTCTATCGTCCAGCTGACGATATTGTGAGCGTGCCGCCTATCTGCGATTACAGCAAGCCAGAAGAATACTACAGCACGTTATTCCACGAGCATGTTCACAGTACAGGCCATGAAAGCCGCTTAAATCGTTCAGGAATTACCGAGCTTGCAGCCTTTGGAGATGAGAGTTACAGCAAAGAGGAATTGGTAGCGGAGATCGGGGCGGCAATGCTTTGCGGTGTAGCTGGTATTGATAACAGCACCATAGAGAACAGCGCGGCTTATGTGGGCAGTTGGTTGCGCAAGCTTAAAGATGATAAGAAGTTAGTTGTACAGGCCGCAGGACAGGCACAGAAGGCCGCAGATCATATTTTAGGGGTAACGTTCGAGGCAGCTTCTGAGTAACTAGAGCGGCCCCCATCCAACCGGGTCCCTTCCCGGTTGGATGGGGGAAGTTCATTGTTTTTCTGTACACAAAATTTAAACCTGGATCTCGCCTGAAGGTGAATTTTTGTACTCAAAATATCAGCGGCCGGCTTAAACGTTTCCGGAATTCTGTGTACGGATTTTACGTTAAAAAAAGTGGCCATTGAAAGGAGTGTGTACAATGTACACTCAAAGGAAAAAACAAGCGATTCCCATGTATACCAATGGCAAGTTGAGAAATGGTAGACTATACGTAAGAACCCGTTCGGGGAATTGGATTCATTTGCGATTGCTTCTACTTGATATAGAATAATTACAGGCACATAGGAACGGTGGGAGGTTTTATGAAGGAATTTAATGAAATTGAATTGTGTCTTGATGATATAACAAGTGAATTTTTAAAGAGAACAAGGAAAATCGGTGATCCCTTAAAAGCAGCAACCATTAAGCAGGAAACAGTGGACGAGCTTAGTACAAGGCTTATTCAGATCGTTCCAGCAAAGTCATTATTCATGTTTGCCAACCAATACATTGATACTGTGAAGACTCAGCAGCATGATAATGAAAGCGATGCAGCCAGAGCAAAGGCAACAGTTGAAATTTTGGAAAGAGCGTTAAAAGTAAAATCAGTGGAATACTTGCGTGAGGTTGTACCCATTAACAGGAACATAGCGCAGCACGCTTTGTTTTCTGCTAATCCGAAGAACGTGCCGAATCAGCCCACAACGACTGTACACGGTGTGCGTTCTGTCCATATTAAGAACAATACGGGCGAGGTACTAACTACTTATGAAGCCCGTGTAATGGGCGCTATACAGTCTCTATGGTTCAAGCAGAACATAGACGGGAAACCCTATGTTGAACTAAAATACGCTGATATATTGAATGAATTAGGGCTAACGGATGGATCGGCAAACTATAAGCGCATCCAGGAAGCCTTAATGCGGCTTATGAAAATAGAAGTGACCTTAACACAGTATCAACGTTCAAAGGATTCAGAATATGAAGAGATCGCTTTTACTCGCTTAATAGATCAAATTATATTCAGGCGAAAGGTAGGAACTACCAACCACTTTCAATATAAGTTCCAAATAAAGCTGCCTGAATGGTTAGTTGAAGCTAACCGGGTAGGCAACTTGTTTGATATCTCTCTCATCCTTATGAATGACTTAAAATCATATCTGGCACAGGGTTTGTACTGGTTAGTGTCATCTTATCCCGAAGAATCTACAGTTACGTTTGAACTTCAAACGCTGGCTGGTCATTTTCACTTTTTAGATGATAACGAGCCGATCATGCAGGTGTATAAAATTGTTGAGCGAATCAAGAGCGCATGTATCGAACTGCAAGCAGTAGGCTTTATAGAACGCTTCGAGTTTAAAGGAAAGAAACAAGGGTTGCACGATCGCTATTTGACGGTTACAAAAAACCCGGTTTTCTTGAATACATTATCTCAATCGAGAGAGTTGATACCGGAACAATTAGAGTTTTTCCCTGACCCCTTATAGGGGTCTTTTTTGATACTTAAAACATCCATTTGACTACGGAAAACGATAAGAAACATCCATTTGACTACGGAAAAAGAACAAAAAAAAAGCAAAAATCATGAAATTACTTACTAAATCGTTCCAATTCCCCGAAACATCCGTTTAACTACGGAAAACCACCTCAAAACATCCGTTTGACTACGGAAAAGGCGCTCAAAACATCCGTTTAACTACGGAAAGTGAATACTGTCGCAATTTGCCAAAATTTAAACCTATAACGTATGATATTGATAGGTTCAAAGTTTTACAAAAAGAACCTTAAAAATAGCAAAAAGCCCACACACCAACACTGCAAAATGTCTCCGTCGCCAAACTAAGCCATTTTGTAGCGTTTCAAGAGTATGAGCCTTTACTATAATATGGGCCTATTATACTATAGCCCTTAATTTAAAGTAAAGTAAGGACTCTCTCTTTCCTGATGCCTTTTTTAGGTGTGCGTGCGGAAATTGAGAGTTTTTTTGCGTTCCTATACATAGCATAGGGCTAATTTCATAATCAAATATCAGGCGTTCGCATCCACTTTTTTTAAAAATGGACATGCGAGGGCTTAGTTTCTTATTGCCTTTTTTGAGAACTAAGCAGAATGCCACCCCAAAACGACTATAACTATACGCGGTATGTCGTCCGCGTCTCTCCCAACCGTGCATCCGTGAAAAAAGCCAAAGCCGTTCAATGGTTTAGGTCACGCGACGTCGGATGACTAACATGGACGGAGATGATTAAACCCGCCGAAGGGGATTCGGGCATCCTGCTGCCATTTGGCGGCAGGCACTGCCCTAATTTCGCGTGTCCACCCCTTCCAGATTGGCGATGTGACTCCATCGACCAATGTCCCGTCCGTGTGCGCCTATGGCGCAGGCTGCCGGGGGGAGTTAGTTCGACTATACGCGGTAAAGCACGACCTGGACGCGTCCCACCCCCCGACAAGCGAAACGACCGATGGCTGGCTCCATACGCCTGACATCAGCCCGATTGCCGCAGCTCCCCCCATTTTGGGGGGGCTGCGGCTCTCTCTCTCCTGCTTCTCCTCCGCCTGCCACAAATTCAAGTGACTGTCAACACAAAATTTAGAGCCGCAAATGTAGGGGTGGGCGTGGGGAGGATGATTTTAATCCTTAAGGCGAGCGTAGCTCGGCTACCTTTTCTAAACGGGGTGTGGATATCTTTTGGGGTGGAGGCGACTTTTCCACAGGTTTTAATAGGAGTATGGTAGAAGTACGAATGCTGCGTATAACTTACTATTTATGATTTTTCACTATATGAAATATTCATAATAGGAAGTGGAGGAATGACCACAGAATACACCTGTTGCCGCACCTGCGGCACAACAACATTTTAGCGTGAGGGTTAAGCTGATCAGTTCATGTTTACGTTTATGTTTACGTATACGTAAATGTATGTTATAATAACAACAATATTAAAGGTATAGGGAGGGCATGATATGGCAAAGGTTATCTCATTTGGCATACAAAAAGGTGGTTCGAGCAAGACAACTACTTCCGGAATTGTAGCTTATATTCTTAGTCAGGAATATGAAAAAAAGGTTCTTGCGGTTGATCTGGATTCACAAGGGAATTTGACTGAATTACTGACTCAACAAGACATTTATAACTTTCATGAGAAAACTGTTTTTGAAGCCCTAAAGGAAAAAGACGCACGTAAGTATGTACATAAGGTATCTGAGGGGCTAGACTTGCTCACGGCAGAGGATCATTTGGCGCGTTTTCCATCGTGGTTATATGAGTCTTATAAAGGCAACCGTTCGCTAGTGCTAAAGGAGACTCTTGAGAACGTACAAAGCGAATATGACTATATTATCATTGATACTCCGCCAGCTCTTGGTGATCAGACGATTAATGCACTAGCTGCTTCTGATGCAGTTGTTGCTATGTTTGAAGCAAGTAAATTTTGCTATTCAGCAATTGGCCGCTTTTTAGAAACATGCATTCATGTGCAGGAACTGGTCAATAAGGATATGAAGATTGCAGGAATACTGCGTTCTCTCATAGATTCAAGGAGAACCGATAATAAGGCTTTGATCGAGCTGATTGAGGAAGAATACGGGGAATTATGCTTTGAAACTATAATGACCCGTACAGCTGCTATAGGCCGCTTGTCTATTAATGGGTTTAAAGATAATCCTGAGTTGAATCAAGGTTTAAAACTGTACAGAGAATTCGTTAAGGAGCTGATTAAACGTGTCTAGTAGTAAGATGGATGAGTTGAAAAACAAAATAAGAAGCACGTCAGCCAGCAGCGTTCATCCTGAACTTATTGATACTTCACACGAAGACAAGCCGAAGCCCAAGCCTAAAAAGAAGAAATTTGAAGAAACGCATACAAGAGATACCGTTTGGATCGAGAATGATTTAAAAAAGAAGATAGATAGTCAGAGTGCGGAAAATGGCAGAGGGGAGAAAACAAGGATCATCAATGAAGCATTGAGGCTTTACTTTAATGAAGCACATAAATAATTACGTAAACGTGTACGTTTACATTTACGTATCAAAAAGAGGCTATCTGCTCGGATCGCAGACAGCCTCTTTTATTAGGGCCGTGTATGCAAAACCTATTTCAGCCAAATCCTTATTTGAAATCAACGCCACAAAAGGCATTTATTCCATTTGAACGAGGTGTTATACTTGTTTCAGGAGAACCGTGCTGGTAACACGGTTCTCTGGCAGTCGCTTTAAATAAAGGCGGCGGCTTACAAGGTGGGCTTTATGGGGCAGACCGCATCCTTTGACCGGGCGGTCTGTTTCTCAAATTATAAACGTTTACGTATACATATACGATTACATTTACGTATACGTAAATGTAATCTTTAATTAAGCAAATAGACGGATGAAGTGATTCTTTACGAAAGAAAGCGCGCACACGTAAATGTTTACGTATACATATACGTTTATATAATTACAATTATCGAATGTAAACGTAAACGTAAATGTATACGTATGTGTATTCATGGATACAAAACAGGCTTTGGTTACTATGTCAATACCCTTGAATAAATGCTATAATTAGGAAACGCTATGAAAGGAGGGCAAGAATGCAGGAATTTATTATAATCGTGCTGATCGCCAGCTTTCTGTATCCCATGAAAAATCTGATTGGTCTTTTAACACGTTTAGCCTTGTTCGGAATGATGGCCTACACTCTGTTCTCAGGCTCTATTCCGAATTGGGGGGATAAATTATTTGCATTAGTTATATTGTCCTTGCCTATCCTCATAAATTTGTTGGTTAGATTCCTGAAAATGAAAATAATAAAGGCTTAAACCGTCCTTTCAACAGGGCGGTTTTTTTTCAACACATAACAGAAGTTATGTATTGAAAATTTGCGCTAAACGCTTGTTTTTCAATACATAACTATGGTAAAATGAATTTATAAATTCAACACATAACTTTTTCGAAAAGGTGGCGATTACAGATGAGTCGGATTTCCACAAATGAATTGAAAGAAGTTTTGAAAAAAGCGACACATTCTGCTCGTGAAGAAGCTAAAAGAAACGGTGTACCAGCTGTCTATGAAGAAAATGGGGAAATGGTGAAGGAGTATCCAGATGGTAAAAAAACTAAAGTCGTTTTCACGGAAGAAGGACGAAAAGAAGTAGCCTATCATGAATAAACCTGTCATGACTGTTTTCGCTGGTACAAATGGAGCTGGTAAAAGCACGCTGACTAAACAATTAGTCGGGCGGATCGGAGAGGTAATCGACCCGGACGCGATTGCTAAAAGTATCAACCCTGACAATCCTGAAAGTGTCTCACCAGCAGCTGGCAGGGAAACTTTAAACCGTGTTAAGGAATGCATCCGGTCAGGGAGAAGCTTTTCCATCGAGACAACTCTTTCAGGAAAAACGGCCATTCGTCAAATGGAACAAGCAAAAGCATCCGGCTTTGAGGTTGATTTGTATTATGTGGGATTGAAGAATGTTGAATACCATATAAGCCGTGTTGAAATGCGGGTTGCTCAAGGAGGACATTTCATACCGGAGGAAGACATTAGACGCCGTTATGATCGTTCACTTAAAAATTTGGCTGTTGCTTCGAAAATTGCTGACCGGACATACGTTTTTGACAATACTTCGGAGTTTACGCAATTACTCGAAATCAATGAGAGAGGACAAGTACGCTATCTCGTGGACAAGCTGCCTGAATGGGCCAGACATTCGTTTGACTCGCGTTCTACGTTAGCGGAAAAATTGAACCGGATTAAACCTCTAATAGACAATCGTAAGACTGAACGGAAACCTAAAAGCAAGGATGAACCAGAGAGATAGGCTGTGGCCCCTTATCGTTTTTTTATGACCCTAAATGATACATAACAGACCCATCAGGAGGTGTGTTAATGGCTAGAACAACGTCTAAGGATGCAAGGCCGAGGGTGGATTGCAGCAGCGGAGTCAAGGCATCATTACGTTCAGTACGTGAGGCGTTGAAGTGCAAGACCGATTCAGAAACACTCGCGTATTTATTGGCCCTATATGATGATTCTTATGAGAAGATAACGCTTGTGAAGGATAAACAGTATCGTGAGAAGGCAGAAATAATTGATCGGCAACAATCATTCTAATTCTGTACACAAATAACAATCCTGGCGAGCTGCTTCAGATCCATTTTTGTACACAATAAGAGTCGAACCGGCGAGATCCGGAATGATTTTTTGAGTACGATTCTGTCCACTTAACTAAAGGATCAAAACAACTTTATAAGGAGTGTGTGTACGTGTCGAGAGCAACAATACAGGTTCCAGATGAATTGAAAGTGGAGATAGAGAACTTGAAAGATAAGTTCAATGCAAAGACAACATATGGCGTCATTGAAAGCTTAATTCAAATCTATAAAGATTTTCAGAATTATAAACAGGAGATAAAAAAAGAGAAAGCACGTTTGGAAAAAGAGGCTTTAGAAATAGGTGAGGATCACAAGCAGAAATTTGTCGCACTCAAGCAAGAACTTAATCTAAACGAGAATTCTTCGGCGCTTGAATTTCTCTTACATCATTACACGACATCAAACAGACTTGATAAGTCTACGTTTGAGCTGTATCGGTCTTTAAAGTGATGCTGAATCGTCTGCGGAGGGGAAATGCGTAAAGCTGATACAGAGGACATGGCGTTAGTTAAAGCGTACTTGGAATTGCCAGTCTTACTAGATGTTTTAGAGCTGAACATCCAAAAAATGAAGGAAGCTGATTTCAAGCTTCGCCACATATTTGAATTGCAGCTAAAGAGTATACAAGACGAAATTATAAAACAGCAGCGTTCTATTAGGCAGAGAATGAGGCAAAAGGGAATTAAAATAATTGACGAGAAAAGAACGCCTCATTCCCTTGCTGCTGAGTTTCTTTGCAGAGGATATGTGGACTCCATTTCGATGCTTTGGGGTAAGGTGAAAGCTGATGCAGAGATTATGCTTGCAGATCATTTGGGTGTAGATATTAAGCGGATTGAAAGAGATTGAGTGGTTTTAAGTTAATGCAAAAGAAAACGGAGGCGTACGGTATGTACTTTGTAAACGATGCCCATCAAAGTAACTATTATAAGCTTGTTGAGTTTTATCATTCGGTAAATGATCCAGAGTATAAGTCTTTATGTTATATTCTTGCGCTGCCCGAAATTTACAACCGGACTAGTGGGAAGTTTGGTGACGAAGGCCCCATGGAGTGGATGTACAAATTTCAGGACAAGGAAGTTGAAGTGGAAGACATTTTAACAAAAAAGAAGAACGTCATTATTGAGCGAACTTATGAAGAGGATGAAAGCGGAAATGGAATTGAAACCGAAGCATATTCGACTTTATCTAGTGGATATCGAAAATTGATACTTTTGGGGGCTAACCTGTTCAACAGCAGCTATGACGATTTTAACCTTTGCGATGCTTTAAGAACTTGGGACAATGAATTGATCAAAGTTTATCAGCAAGCAGTTTTAGTAAGGTTAGATCGTGAAGTTAATTGATATTAGGACGTGAATGCGATGACTAACCTCTTACAAGAATTTGAAGCATGGCTTTTCGAAGATGGAGCGAGTAAAAACACTGTAGATCGTTATGTTACCGTAGCAAAAATATTCATCGAGTGGCACAACCGGATAATGAAAAGCGAGGCGTTTGATCCCGTAAATGTGTCAGGCCGGGACTTGAATGCATGGAAAAAGTATTTGCTTGAGGAAGCGACTTACCAGCGAGGAAACGAAGAACCAAAACGCTATTCGGTCAGTTCAGTAAATAATTTTGTGAAATCAATTCGCTCTTTCTTTCGGTTTCTTAATGAGAATGAACTTATCCAAAGTAATCCAGCATTGAAAGTAAAAACGCAAAAAATAGCTGCTGATTTTGACCAAGACCCGAGATGGTTGGAGCGCTTTGAACGTAATAAATTGCTCAGGGCTGTTGATGATAAGAATTTAGAGCAAAAGAACCGTTGGAAGTTCACACGTAATCGAGCGATCGTCTATGTACAGCTGTATGCTGGGCTTCGGGTAAGTGAAGTTACTGACCTGGAACCAGAAGATATCTCATTTGAAACGGGATATTTATTTGTACGCGACGGTAAAGGAGGCAAAGCCAGACGTATTGAAATGAATAAAGATTTACGTATGGCACTCACTGAATGGCTGGCTGAGCGCGGCAATCCAGCCACTAAAAAATTATTTACTTCATCAAGAGGCGGCACTAGCCTTACTAAACAAGGTATTGAATATCTATACCGAACATTAAGCGAAAAGACAGGCATAGATGACTTAACTACTCATGTTCCTCGTCATACACTCGCTCATGATCTTATAGAGACTGGTTATTCTCTTCAAAGGGTAGCTGATATCTTGGGTCACACGAACCTGAATTACACTCGCGTTTATACAAAGTCGAGTAGTCAGGAACGCAGGGAGGCTTTAGAAAGTCTTTCCTCAATTGAATGAAAGGGGATTTGATTTATGGAGAAAGGGAGTGTAAGGGCAATAGCTTTGGCTTATCAAACGGCAACACTTACTTATCCTAGTTTCGAAATTATGGAATTGCTAAGACCGTTACCTTTTGAACGAGTATTGGAATTATTACTTATTATGAGGCAGTCACCACGTCCGGTTAAATCACCTTTGAATTTTCTTCGAAGAGCTATTCAGGAAGGCTGGAGTCCTGAAACAATGCCAGAAAAAGTTGATCGACACATGGAGTATGTGGAAGAAAATCATTATATTCGTCAGGGTTACACGATAGATCAAGCTCGGGAAAAAGTCCAAAGGAATAGACGATAACCTATAGATTAGGAGAGTGCGTGGAATGGACATGAAAGATCAAATGAAAACGGAAAAAGTACAATCTGGACAACCTGCCAAAAGAGGCATGACGTTAGGGAATGTTTGGTTTGCTTCTAAGGAACACGGAGAAAACTTCATTCAACTTGTAGAGAGATTTAATGCTTACAAAAATCCGGAATATGCGGCTGCTTGTTACGTTGTTTCCCACCCCGAAATTTATTACAGAGTAAATTGGAGTGAGTCTGATGGGCCGATAGGATGGTACTGGGGAGAGTGGATTGGTGAGGATGATAACGACGAAAATGGTTATCATGCTGAGTCTGAAATCGTCGGTCAACTTTCCAGTTCATATCGAGGTTTGATTCGATCAACAGTTGAATTGTTTACTGGTAGTCAGCATTACTTCGACTTAAGTAGCTGGCTTGGGAACGCTGGTGACGAAGTGTACAAACTATTCATACAATCGTTAGAACTTCGCAGGGATCGATTTGTAATTGAACTTTTGTAATTCAATATGAATAAGGAACGTAGTAGCAATATGGGTTTAACTAATTGTTGGAGTTAGGAACGTTTCGCTAAAAGCGTAGCCACCTCATCCCTTTTATACCGTCTGCCGATCTGGCAGGGTACGAGAGGACCTATGGTATAAGGACCTTCCTTTGTAGGGAGGTTTTTTTGTTTTTTCTTTATTCTAAATGATGGAAATGATAAAATGATGGGTAAAGGCGTTTTGGGTTGGTTTAGGGTAGCAAGCATTGGAAGTGTAGCCACACTTCCGAAAAAAACGCTTGTTAGGGTTTCACCCTAATACCCGTTTCATTTAGGGCTGCGCCCTAATACCCCTGTAAAATGAGGATGGTGATCCTGTTGGCAAAAAAGCGATACAGAGATAAAGAAGTGAAGTTTTTTGTTACTGAGGGTGAACTTGAGATTATTGATAAAAAGGCAGATGCCGCTGGTTTAGATAGAAGTAAATACTGTCGCAGCATGACTCTTGATGGTCTGATAGTCAAACAAGATTTTAAACAGGTGGACGATTTGGTTTATGAAGTGAATAAGATCGGGACGAACATTAATCAGGTAGCGCGAAGAGCTAATGAGCTGGAGCATGTGACGCTCGATGACATCAAGTATCTGAAAAAACAACTGGACGTTATCTATCAGCAGATTGAAAAATTTTACGGTGGAGGTTGATTTCATTGCCGTATGTTAAACAAATAACGATTAGATCAACGCTGAACCGTTCTCTTAAATATATAGTGAATGATAATAAGACCGATCATGGCTGTTTGGTTACTGGGGTTAACTGTGCTTCTAATGATAAGCTTGCTTATAAGCAGATGCTTGCGAATAAAAAAAATCATAAAAAAGAAAAAGGAACGCTGGGGTTTCACTTCATGCAGTCCTTTAAAGAAAATGAGATTACTGATCCATACAAGGCGCATGAAATTGGGTTGAAGTGGGCCGAGAAAATGTTTGGCGATAAGTATCAATACGTTCTAAGCACTCACATAGACAAAGGCCATATTCATAATCACGTTGTTATAAATTCTGTTTCGTTGAATGGCAAGAAATTCAATGCTTGTAAACAGAGCTTACAGGATGCAAGAGATTATTCAGATGAGATTGCAAAGGAATACAGCCTCAGTGTTATTCCTCAAAATGAACATGCTATTCCGAAATCTTATAAAGAATGGAACGAAGAGAAGAGGGGGAATTCGTGGAAAGCACATATCAAGCAGGACATAGATGAAGTCATTAAATCATCTAAATCCTTCGAAGAGTTTATGCAGAACATGAAGCGACTTGGGTACACGATGAAGCAAGGTCATGTTAAATATATGACGTTCAAGGCTCCTGGCATGGAAAGATCAGTTCGCGGAAAAACCCTAGGGCCAGAATACACAGAAGATCGTATCAAGGAACGAACTCAGCTTAGAGAATTTAATTTTGTTGAATCAAAACGGAAATACAAATACCGCTTTAAAAGGAAGCCGACTCGAACACAAATTTTTGACGCAGCAAGGAACTACAAATATAAAAGAGGTTCATTGGCGGTTAATTTCATGCTGACTATTGCGTTGCTTCGGGCGCTCACTAACCGGAAGGTAGAAGAGGCAACAAGGAGAAATTCGCGTAGAGATTTTAGCACCGACATTGAAATATTGAAACTGTCCAAGCAGCTCCAGCTAATAACAGATTACAATTTAAAAAGTCGCAGTGATCTACAACAAGCGATCAAAGATACAGAGCAACGATTGAAACAAATCAATGGAGTTATTGAGGAAGCAGATAAAGCAAATCGAAGTATCATACTCATTAATCAGACAATCGAAGCTTACAACAAGCATAAGCCGATTTATGAAGAATATAAGTCAGCGACAATCAGAAAAATGCTCGTGAAGAAAAAATATAGTGCGGAGATCGAAACATTTGAAAAAGCAATGAACCAACTGGATAAGCTTAATATTCAGGAGAAGGACTTTTCAATTTACAGAGAGAGACAAGAAACATACGGAATAAAAATCGAACAGTTGAGGGAACGGCATAACGCAATGACTAAAGAACTATATAAGCTCACTGATATTGAAAAAACGCTGAATCAGAGAGGGCGTTTCGATTTGTCCAAGAATAAAAATAATGAGCGTGATGAAAGGAAAGAACGCTAAAAACAATTATATGTACACAAAATTTAATCCAGGGATCTTGCTGCAGGAGTTCGATTGTACTCATTTCATTTCTTGGCCACAATTGAACTCCTATTATTTGTACACAAAAATAGGACCGGCATCGAAAAGATCGGGACTAGATGCATAGATTTTTTGTATACATGGACTCATTTTGCTCAAACGGATACCTGATAAAATTGGGTGTAAACCAATTATTAGGAGAAGGGAGAACGCATGAACTACATTACAGACTTTTCTTACATTGACGACTTGATTGACAACAAAGGAGTGAGGAACGCTGTTATTGATGTAGATAACACAATAACAAAAAGTAACATCGTACAATTTTATCTGTTTATAAAAAAACAAGAAATTGGAGAAAAGTTGTGGCCCCTATACTTTTCAACATTTGTTCTCCGTGCCCCATATTTTTTAGCATTGGATGCCGTGTCACGGGATTCATTTAATAAACTTTTTGTGCTTCGAAAATTCAAAAAATATTCTTATGCTCAGTTGGAATACTTATCGAAGTTATTTTTTGAGAAAAGCTTAAAAGGTAGGTTCATTAGCTTTACTCACGATTTGATTTTCCATCTGAAAGAAAAAGGTGTTTATGTTGAATTGCTTTCGACGAATTTTGATTTATTGGTAAAACAGTATGGGGAGTATTTCGATGTTCCTTACAGCTGCTTAAAGGTACAACCGGATGGGAATGGGATAACAATAGATTTCTCAAATCTTGATGGATTTAAGGGCAGGGAGATTGCCAAGTTTGATCCTGCCGTAACTCTATCCATTGGAGATTCAAAATATGATTTACCAGCACTGAATCATGTGGACTATCCTTTAGTAGTTGCGAAGAAAGATGAAAAGTGGATGGGTCAGATAAAGAAAGAGGCCCGTTTTATTAAAGCAGATATAGTTCAACTGGGCGAAACATTGTAGGAGGAAATATGGTTTTTGTTCTTATTTTTTTATGGACAATTGCTGCTGTTCTTCTTGTAAATAACCCAAAAAATGAATCTACTCGGTGGGTTGCATTTTCTGCTTTTGCGGCTGGCGGTGGTGGCCTGTCTCGTGCCATGACAGAAACGGCCATTCCTTACTTACATACACATGAGCTGATCACGCCGACCATTGAAAACATACTTTTTAAATTACACATAATAGGTTCATTCATGAATCATAATGGATTGCCCTATTGCTTTTTGATGTTCGCCATTAGTTACAGCGGATTCTTCAACAAACAATTGAAGAGCAAGCTTGCTTATGTTTTACTGATCCCAATAGTGATAATGCTTTTCAACACTCCATTCTATCCAGACATAAAAAATAATTTTCGAATACTCTTTATGTGGTGTGTGCCTTATTTATTGGTGGGGATGACTTTATTGATAGTCAGCTATGCTAAAGAGAGCATCCAGTTAATTAAACGGAATCGCTTCTATATTATTTTGTTCACCTTTCCACCGATCATCTTTCAAATTTTTGTGAACTACACGTTTAAGGCATTTTTTGATTTTGAGGAAGTGTGGAGGTTAATGCCTTTAGTTATAACCCTTTTGTTTATGGCTTTTGTTATTTTGATTTCAAAGCATGGACTTTTAGGGGTCAGACTTCGATTCGATAATAACAAGCGTGAAAGTGCGATGCGTGCGGTTACTTCCGGGGCATCAGCGTTAAACCATACTATAAAAAATGAGATTGGTAAAATTGACATACTTTCTGATCGGATTAAGTATGAAGCTGAACGGGAAAACCCGAAGCCGATTGTAAAAGACATTAATACTATAATGGACTCCACTTCACACATGCTCTCAATGGTTGATCGAATTCAGAAACATTCTCAGGAGATTATACTTATACCTGATTACCATAAGGTCTGTGAGATCATTGAATCCAGTATTGAAATGAGTTTACCGTATTTGGAAAAGAAAAATATAGACGTTGTTATACATGTCAAAACCAATGTGAAAATGTATTGTGACAGTGTGCATATGCAAGAGGTTTTACGGAATTTGATTAAGAATGCAGCTGAGGCTATGGAACAAAATGGGCAGCTGCGAATATCTGCATATGAAACCAGAAAGGCTATCGTTATTGAAATCCAAGATAACGGCTCGGGCATTGATCAGGAAGATTTAACTCGTATATTTCATCCGTATTTCACAACTAAGAACAGAAGCAAAAATTTCGGATTAGGGTTGGCCTACTGCATGAATGTTATGCATAAGCACGATGGGAAAATTGATGTACAATCCAAGAAGGGGTTAGGTACAACTTTTATTCTGCAAATTCCTATAACTGAACAACTTGTATAACGCCATACTGTGTGTTTGAAAAGAAGGTTCTTTTACCGCTATAGGAGGGAATTTGATGACCCAAATAAATGTTATGTTGGTTGAGGATGATCCAGTATGGGAAGACTGCTTGTCTTCCTTCATAGAGAGAGAACAGGATTTGAATGTGGTTAGCTGCGCGGCAAGTAAAGAGGCAGCAATAAGGGCTTATAAAGAAAATAACGTTGATGTAGCCTTGGTCGATGTCATGTTAAGTCCTAACGAATGTGACGGGCTGGATACGGCTTTGGAGTTAAAGCAGCTAGGACTTAGCAATATAATTATGTTGACCGCTCTAAACGACAAGGAAATCATCCTGGATGCCTTTGATAAAGGCGCAGTTAATTATATTACTAAAACGTCTTACCGGGACATACCAAGGGCTGTACGGGAAGCTTACAGTGATCATCCGGGTATTCATTCTGACGCGTCCGCTGTACTCGTTGCGGAGCTGAAAAAGGAGAGGAAGCTAAAGTATATCCTTACTCCCACAGAGAGAGAGGTCTACGATCTACGGGAAAAGGGGATGAATAAAGCGGAGATAGCAAAGGTGCTGTTCAAGTCTGTTGAGACTGTAAAGAAGCAAATAAAGCAAATACAAATCAAAATAAGAGGCTGACCCTATATGGTCAGTCTCTTATTTTTGATTGAGGGGGTATAATTTTGGCCCTCCCTTGAAATTGTCGAAACTTGTACGATATAGCTATCACCTGTTATTTAATATCGAATAAAGAAGGGTGTGAAGATTATTACGTGATTTTTCATCCAACTCATCTAAAGCTGTTAATAAAGGGGTGATTTGCTTTATTACCGGAAGTATGTTGGCCGAGAGTAAAAATTGTATTGTTTTAATTTCTGCATCCGTTAGTTCATCTAATAACCCAAGTAATTGTCTCTTTCCGGAATGATCCGGTTGTGTGTCGGGCAATAAGCCGGCAGGAAGAATGTCATTAAGCGATATTTTGAGAGCATCACATATCTGTATTAGGATTTCGATACTGGTTGAACTTCCATTTTCGATCTTACTGATCGTACTTTGTGATGTTTTTGATAACTCAGCTAATGTCGTAGTGGACATTTTTACTGCTTTTCTAAAATGTTTAATATTGGCTCCAATTATACTGTTTAGCTGATCCATTCACTTCACGCACCATTGCTGAGAATTTTACTTAAATCATAACAGAAAAGAATAAGCGATGCCCGTTACTCAAATAATTATTCGAATAAGAATAAAAAACTGTTGACTAAAATATTCGTTTTCGAATATAATGTCATCAAGGAGGTGCGAGTTATTTATAAACTTAAAAAAAAGAGAAAGGAGAAAGGTTGGACTCAGCTGAAGCTTTCGGAAAAATCGGGGGTTCCGCAACCAACCATATCCCAAATCGAGAAAGGGAATCGCAAGTACCCGACTCACGAAAATATAAGAAAGCTTGCTAAGGCGCTGGAGGTTGATATTAAAGAGCTTGAAGATGAAAGCGAAGATACAGCAACAGTGTAATGGTCATCAATGAAACGTGTACTGTTCCAGTGAAAAATTCGTAATGAGGGGCGATAGAATGTCTGATATCGGCGGTGATGTTTCAACAATTGTTACGCGAATGGCTTCTGACTTCTCCAGAGAAACCGCTAAAATGACTAACGAATCAATAAAACAGATGTTGATATTCCTCATCAATAAGGCTAGAGAACAGGGCGACAAGCCGGGCGAGAAATCATTGAAAAAGCTCCTTGCCAGCAAGGATGAAATTAAGCTATTCGATCTGGATAAAAGCAGATTAAAGGAATTTGCAGAGAAAGCTAAACGTTATCAAATCGCCTATGCTGTGGTTGAAGATGAAGGCCGACATTCTGTTTTCTATAAACAAAGCGATGAAGTTCGGGTCAAAAGTATTATTGAAAACCTTATAAATAAAGAGCTGACCCCGACTGATCGCGCCGATAAGCAGCCTGAAAGAGCATTACCCTATCAGGTGGTTGGAGAATCAAGCATCCGGGTTCCTAATGCTGTGTTGGATATGGACATTAAATTTCATCGTGAATTGGCAGCAAAGGAAGGTATCAATTTAAGTGACCTTCAAGTGAATAACGCACGTCTCGAAAATGAAAAGGCAGTAAGAGATAGTGCGGATACGCCAAACAACGGTAAATCGAAATATGACGTTGTTGGGGACAGTGAAATTAAGGTTAACGATGCCGTGCTGGATATGAATGTGGGTTTTCAACGTGAACTGGCTGAAAGAGAAGGAATTGATACTTCTTCATTCACTGACCCGCAAAAAAATATGGCAGACGAACGTTACTTGCAGGCTGTCGATCTTGCGAGAGAGGCCGGGGAAATAGCGATCCCAAAACTACAGTCCGAGCTTAATGTCGGCTACGGTGAGGCGAGAAGCCTCATTGATCGCATGGAATCGGAGGGACTTGTATCTCAGTATGATGGCTCTAAACCGCAGATTTACATCGGAGGGCAGGCCAAAGAAGCTGAACTACAGGCCGAGCCTCAGAAGGAAGCTCCAGATACTATTCCTGATTTTCTCAAGCAGAGAGAGGGAAGGCAATCTGAGGCAAGTGAGCCTGAGCCAGAGCAGCAAATGCTTTATGAGCGGCTTGAGGGGAATAAAATAAAAGTTCCACATGTAACACTAGATATGAATAATCCTCAACATCGTGAGTTGGCAGAAAGTTACGGCATTAAAGTTAATGAGATTGATTTCAAACGTGAAACGTCTGACTTAACTATTGAAAAGGAAGAAGTGAAGGGTAGGGAATCCCTCACAGAAAGGTTAGGTGCGACTGGTAAGGGGCCAGTACAGGATGACAGGGCCACAATGGTACGCGACATGCTGCACAGAGTTAATACACGCATGAACTTAGATGAAAGAAGACAACAAATTAGGCCGCTAGTGGAAGCTCAAAAACAGGCTCCACCTACAAAAAACAGAAATAGGGAGAAAGGGGGGAGGTAGTTACAATAATGACCGATCAAGAAAAAAGGAAAATACAGAATAGGAACTTTTTGATCCTCTGTGTAATCCTTTACGTTGTTATCGCTTATATAACCTTGCATGTTCATCATGTGATTGAGCTTTCAGGGAAGCCGTTTGATATTGAAACTGTGGATGTAAAGCAGCTTACCGAAGCTTCTAAGGCCAGCATGATCAACAACATTTTTGTATTGCCAAGTGAGAAGACACTTCAAATTTTATTTTTTGAATTGATCGCTGTATTCATTTTTGCACTATATAAGGTCACAACTCAAAAGAACCTTATGCCAGGAAAGGAACACGGCACAGCCAAGTGGGGAGGTAATGCAGAGAGAAATCGAATAAAAAATAGCAAGGATCAATTTGCAAATATTATCTTAACTCAAACCGAACGGCTTAGCCTTGATACAAAGAAGGTAAGGAAGAATTTAAATCTCTTAGTTATTGGGGGAGCTGGTACAGGGAAAAGTAGATTTGTTGTTAAACCCAACATTCTACAGGCAAATACAAGCTTTGTCATTACAGACCCTAAAGGCGAGCTGCTTCGGGATACGGGATATTCCTTAGCACAACAAGGCTATAAGGTTAAGGTTTTTAACCTGATAGATATGTCGCAAAGTTGCAGATATAATCCCTTTGCCTATGTCAAAAAGGAGAGTGATATCCTAAAGGTCATTAACAACCTGATCAAAAATACCAATGGGAACAAACATGGAGCATCAGATCCATTTTGGGAAAGTGCAGAAAGAGCGCTTTTGCAAGCTATATTCCTCTATATCTTTTATGAATTGCCTGAGTATGAACATAAATTTGCAACAGTATTCACTATGTTGAGGCTGGCAGAGATAAAGGAGGATGAGGAAGACTTTAAAAGCGAATTCGATTTTCTGTTCGAAGTGCTACGCGAAGAAAACCCAAATCATATCGCCGTCAAGCAATATGATATTTTTAAAATGGCTTCCGGTAAAACTGCAAAAAGTATTCTCATATCGGCAGGTGTACGTTTATCGCCATTCGGTATTGAAGAGGTAGAACACCTACTAAGTGACGATGACCTTGAACTGCAAGCGTTGGGAGACGAGAAGACAGCACTGTTTGTATTGATACCGGATAGCGATACCACATTTAATTTCCTTGTAGCTATGATGTATGCCCAGCTGTTTGACTCTCTATATTATCAAGCTGACTTTGTGAGTGGCGGCAGCCTAAAGCATCATGTTAAGTTCTGGCTCGATGAGTTTGCTAATATCGGGCAAATTCCGGAATTTGATAAGTTAATTGCCACCATGCGAAGCCGAAATATTTCAGTAGCACCAATAATACAAAATATGACACAACTTAAATCGCTTTATAAAGAGACATATGAAACGATTATAGGTAACTGTGATTCGATTCTGTTTCTAGGTGGACAGGAGCGTTCTACACTTGAATGGGTGAATAAAGGGCTTGATAAACAAACGATTGACACCAAAAATACAAGTCAGTCCAGAGGAAGGAATAGCTCATCAAGTACCAGTTACGGTACTCAAGGCCGTGATTTAATGACTATCTCCGAACTTTCACGAATGCCAGATAATAAATGTATTCTTTTTGTAAGGGGCCTTGATCCTTTTTATTCTGACAAGTATAAGCTAGAGTCCCATCCTAACTATAAGTTACTTTATGAGGCGAATGAGAATAATTACTTTGATTCATCCATGAGTTTGAAACAATCCCCGTCCTCCGATCCGATAGCTGAATTGGTGAACATGCGAGTTCCCGATAAAGAGTTAGAGGAAAGGATGGAAGATTTAACTGTTGTAAATGTTGATGAGTTGGATAGTTTAGAAAAGCAAATGGATGAGCTAATTTAGCTAAAGCTGAATTAGTCACTGCTAAAGCATATTCCAAAAACCTATTATTCTGATATGAAAACTAAAAATTAAAATATGAAAGAGGTAGATTTTTAAATGAAAAATTTTATCATGAACACTTTCAAAAAACCTGTGGTTGCTAAAGTCCTGTCCTTGTCTTTTGCCCTTATGTTGGCGGGTACTAAAATTTATGCCGCAGCCGGAGGGGCAGAGGGAATGGACCAATTCGACGGTGTTGTTGATGTAATTGCCACTTGGGCAGGAAGAATTGGTCTCGTTGTCGCCTTCTTTGGGGGTATCCAAACAGCATTAGGTTTTAAACAAGATGATGCCGATGGGAAAGTTCGAGGAATGAAGACAATGGCCGCAGGGTTTATGGTCTTTGGTATCTCCAAATCACTGGCACTTTTCGGACTGTAATTGTGAGGGGGCTTGCAGCCCCCTATCTCAAAAAAAGTGGGTGGTGAAATAGTTGGCGTCTTCTCCGATTGAGGATATAAAAGCGGCTTTTGAAGGCTTTAGCGGAATTATTACAGAGGTTACAGGGTTAGTAAATCAGGGGCCTTCCGAGTATCCGGGGGTGTACTCGGTTATAACAGAAATTCATCAAGCCATTCTGCCTGTTGCATACAGTCTGCTGACTCTATATTTTTTATTGGATTTTATGAACAAGTCAATGAACTTCGCTTTTTTCAGGTGGGAAACGGTTGTCTCATGTATGTTAAAACTGGTGTTTGCCAAGTTAGTCATGGAACACACGCTTGACTTGTTAAACATCATTTTCCATGTATCCTCTTATGTTTCAAGTCTTGTGGGAACTACTGGAGCTGATTCATCACTTTATAAAATTGATTTTTCAGCCATGGAAGCTGAGTACGAAGATATGGGCTGGTTCGATAAAAAGCTTTATTCAGTTAAACTGATGCCTTTCGAATGGATTCTGCAGGGGATCAAAATCGTTATCATGTTGATTGTTTTTGGACGACTATTCCAGCTCTTAATATACACGGCTGCTGCCCCTATTCCAATAGCTGCATTTATACACGATGAACTTAAAGAAAAGGCTAAAAGGTTCGTATTCGATTATGCCGCGGTCTGCTTACAGGGAATCATCATCATCATCGGATGTATTGTATACGTGGCGATCATAGCCAATGTATCATTCGGATTCTTTACCGGAAATGGGGCTAATATGGAGCTTTGGAAAGGTATGCTGACTTCATTGGCCTTACTGCTTGTTGTGATCAAATCAGGATCATGGTCAAGAAAGATAATGGGTGACTAAGTTCGAGTGTACACAAAATTTAAGCCTGGTTCAGCTGCAGATCCAAAAGTATGTATACAATTTTAAAGCCGGCAGCCAGGAAGATCCCGTTATTTTGTGTACATTCACCGTCTCTCCTAAATCACTAAACATAAATGAGTACACTAATTGGAGGTACTATGATTGAGATAAGAATCCCCAAGGAGATAAGAACCTATAAAGAAAAATTGTTCTTTGGTTTAACGCTCAGACAGTTGATTTGCACCCTAATCGCCGTTGTGGTTAACGTGCCGCTGTACTGGTTTGGCAGGGACGTTATAGGAGCCGATGCTGCAAGTTGGGTGGTTATATTCGTTGCGATGCCATTATTCTTAATCGGATATTTTAACTATAACGGTATGACCTTTGAACAATTTATAAAATCTGTGATTCAGCAGGAGTTCATTTATCCGCAAAAAAGAAAATATATCACTTTGAATATGTTTGAGCTGCTTACAACAGAAAACCAAAAGGGGGGGAATAAGCGTGCTGTTTCTAAACAAAAAAAGCGCAAAAAAGAAAGCGAGAATTCCTAAATCAAGTCAACAATCCATTCCATATTCCGCAGCTTCTGAGGACGGGATTTTGAAACATGGCAAGGATCGCTACTCTAAAACCTTCTCTTATGTGGACATCAATTATCAGGTTAGTAAGCAAGATGATCAAGAAGAAGTATTTTCGAAATACTGCGAGTTTTTAAACTTCTTTGATGACACTGTTAATCTCCAAGTGACCATAATCAATAAAAGCTTTAACAAAGAAGATTTTGAAAGCAGAGTAATGATTAAGTCTCGGAATGACCATATGGAGCCATTTCGTGAAGAGTACAATCAAATGTTGAAACGCAGAATATCGGGCGGTAAGAATGAGATAAAAAAAGAGAAATTTGTCACGGTCAATATTGAGTCTATTTCCATGGACGAAGCACGCAACACATTCCTGAGAATGGAGAGAGAGACGCAGGCCGTATTCAAAAGAATGGGTAGCTCCATCAGTGGTTTAAACCTTAATGAACGTCTGGAGCTGCTACATGATGTGTATCGTATGGGTCAAGAAGGACACTTTACTTATGATCCGAAAGAGCATAAGAGAAAAGGGCTTATAACCAAAGACCTTATAGCTGCGGACTCTCTTACCTTTAAACGGGATCATATGATAATAGGCGATAAATACGCAAGGGCTATTTACATCAAAGATTTGCCTACCTTTCTAAACGACAAATTCCTTAGCGAGATCACCGATTTCTCTTTTAATCTGATCACGACTATGAATATCAAATCTGTGGACTCTTATAAGGCGCTCAGGATCGTTAAGAAGCAGATTACAGGCATGGAAGCTAATAAGATTGAATACCAGAAACGAAGCCTTAAAAACGGTTATCTGGAGGCGTTTATTCCTCATGAATTAAAGCACTCGCTTACAGAGGCAAATGAACTTTTGGATGATTTGATCAATAAAAATCAAAAGATGTTCCTAACAAACATCGTATTGATTCATTTTGCAGATACGCTTGAGGCATTAAACAAGGATACTAAAGAGATTTCAGCCATAAGCAGTAAATTCCTTTGTCAAACGGGTACATTGCATTACCAGCAAGAAGATGCATTGAATTCGTGCTTACCATTTGGGCTGAATCTGCTTAAAATATCACGGACATTGACTACAGAAAGCACAGCTATTTTCATGCCATTCACCAACCAAGAATTGTTTCAGGAGGGTGGAATGTATTACGGGCTGAATGCTGTATCACGAAAATTGATTATGTTCAACAGGCTTTCGCTGGATACACCGAACGGCTTTATATTGGGAACGCCGGGTTCAGGTAAATCTTTCGCGGCAAAAAGGGAAATGGTAAACGTGCTTCTCAACACGGATGATGATGTGATCATCATCGACCCGGAGCGCGAATACACACGACTTGTATCCAATTTCAAAGGAGAAGTTATTCATATTTCTGCTGGATCAAAGAACTACATCAATCCGCTGGATATGACAATGGACTATGCAGATGATGATGACCCATTGATGCTTAAATCTGATTTTGTACTCTCTCTCTGCGAGGTAATAGTCGGTGGTAGATATGGCCTTACACCAAAGGAAAAATCAATTATTGACCGATGCTTGAAACTCACATACCACAAGTATCTACAGACGTTTTCGAAAGATGATATACCGACACTAATTGATTTCTATGAACAGCTCAAACAGCAAGAAGACCCGGAAGCTATCGAAATTGCTACAGCGCTTGAGCTTTATGTTAAGGGTAATCTGTCTGTATTCGCTAATAAGACAAATATCAATATAGATAACCGTCTTGTATGCTTTGACATTAAGGATTTAGGGAAGCAGCTCAAGACAATGGGGATGCTCATTGTGCTTGACCAAATTTGGAACCGAATCACCCTTAATCGTGGTAAGGGTAAGCGGACATGGATATATATTGATGAAATTTACTTGCTCTTTGCTAATGAATATTCAGCAGCTTTCTTATACGAACTGTACAAACGGGCCAGAAAATGGGGAGGGATTCCAACAGGAATCACCCAAAACGTCGAGGATTTGCTTAAATCAGACCTTGCACGAACGATGCTTTCTAACTCCATGTTCTTGATGATGCTCAATCAAGCTAAATCGGATCGCCGCGAGTTAGCGACTTTGCTGGACATATCGGAAACGCAGCTTAGCTATGTGACAAATGCAGATAGTGGGCAGGGGCTAATGTTTATCGGGAACGGTGAAGGTAAAGGGATTGTTCCTTTCCATGACGAGTTCCCAAGGGATACGAAATTATACAAAATGATGACGACCAAGGTTGATGAAGTAAGGGAGGCTAATCTGGAGAGTAATACAGCATGAGGAAGAACAATATCCGTACCCGTACTTCATCTAAAACCACTGTCAGAAATGTATATGCTAAGGGCGTCCTCAATAACAAAGTGAAGTCTAACCGGAACACGGCTGCTCATCCCTCCAGTAACGGAGGGATGAAGTCCAGATTACGCAGCCATATTTCAAGGGAAAGCCAGAATGAAAAAATAAAGACCACTGTCAGAAATACGCATGTTAAGCGTGGCCTCAGTAACAGAGCGAAGATTAACGGGAGAACAGTTGTTCAGCCCTCCAGCCATGACAGGAGGATGAATGCTAGGCTACGCAGCCATATTTCAAGAGAGAGCCAGAATGAAAAGGTAAAAGCCACTATCAGGAATACACATGTTAAGCGTGGAGTGAAGGTTAACCGGAGGACAGCTGTTCACCCCTCCAGTAGTGACAGGAGGATGAACGTTAGGCTACGCAGACATATTTTAAGGGAACGCCAGGACAAAAAGATAAAGACCACCGCCAGAAACGTATATGTTAAGCGTGGCCTCAGTAACAAAATGAAGCTTACCCGAAAAACACCTGTTCATTCCACCAGCAATATCAAAGGGATCAGGGCTGCACTTCGCAACCATATTTCAAGGCAAAGCAAGGAAAAGATAAAGACCGCTGCCAAAGAGACTGCAAGGCAGCTTACACGGACAATAGATCCTCATGATCATGAGGAAGCACATGACGTTATTACATCCTTGGAGCTTCCGAGGGATGGGGTAAAAAAAACCAGAACCGCGTATAAAAATATTAAAAAATCAACAGACCGGATTAAACATGCCAACCATTATATAAAAAATCGCCGCTACCGTGTGCCAACTATCTCAGCACATCGCAAAATAAAGGGAAGCAATGCTACTAAGGGCAGTTCTAAAATCAGTGTCAACAAGATCAAGACATTAAGCAGCAAGTATGTACCCAAAGGGCGTTATTCATCGCTTGGCCTTAAAAATGGGATGAGAAAGGCTGCTTCTTCTGCCGCTTCCTACTTAAAGCTTGCTGCTCAACAGGCTGCTAAAAAATTTGTGGCGGCTATAGCAGCTAACCCCAAAGTTTGGATTGTAGGAGCGGCTGTGGCGGCAGGTATATTCTTCCTAATGATGCTGACAAACAGCATGGGGGGAACCACCACATCTTCAGCTGGTTCGTTTTTTATGACAGATGAAGATAATGCTCGAAAATACAAGGAGGTTGTGGAGAGGCTTAATAATGAATTTCAAGAAGAAATCAACCGGCTTCAAAATAGTGGTGGTTACGATAAGGTTCGAACAGACTATATGAATGAAGATGGTTTTGCCCATGCTAGTTGGGTTGAGATGTTCGCCATTCTTGCAGTTCAATTCGAACAAGATTTAGAGTTCACAGATAAACAAGAAAAATTTATGGAGGAAATTTACGAGAAATTCAATGTTATAGAAACAAGGACAGAGACTGAAAGAATAAGAAAATGTTCTACGGACAGCGATGGGAATAGAGACTGTGAAACGGAAATTAAAACAACACTTGTTATTGAGATTTACACCTATGATATGGAGGATATTTTCGAACAGATTGGTTTCAACGAAGAACAACAAGAATGGGCTAGGCGACTTGTTACCTCGGGAGCGATACAAGAGCAATTTCCGGATTTGGCCCAAGAATTACCTGGAGGGGGAACCGGACCGGGACCGGGGATTCCACCGCCTGAATTTACTGGTGATGTAAGCGAGGCGAGGAAAAAGCTGATTGAAACTGCTCTAACGCTGGAAGGTAAGGTCAAATATTTCTGGGGAGGGAAAAGCGGCCCCGGTTGGAACGATAAGTGGGGAACTCCGGTTAAAGTAACAGCGCCGGGAAGTAGGACGACCGGGACATATCAGCCTTACGGGATGGATTGCAGCGGCTTTATAGATTGGGCATTTAAAACAGCTGGCCTTGGCAACTCGTTTTCTGCTGGCGGTACCTCTTATCAATGGAGTAAAACCTATGCGATCAAGGAAAGCGAGTTAATACCCGGTGATTTGGTATTTAAGAACATACCGGGACAGGGCGGTGTGAATCATATTGGTATTTTCATCGGTAGAGACAGTAAGGGTAAACCTATCTATGTACATTGTCAGGGAGGGACGGGGGTCATTGTAAACAGTTATAAAGGCTTCAAGTACCCGAGAAGACCCTTATTATTTTCAGGAGAGTAGGTGAATATGTGCGAAAGCGTTTTGTCTCTAGTATAGCGATCGCTTCTGTTATCTTCTTTGCAGTATCCGCTGGTTCTTCCTTTGCAGCGGAAGCCACTAAAACGCCGCCGCCTTCTTCGAAGGCGGCAAGCCAAACCAATAAGGCGAATAAGGCTGATCAGAAGCCAGTTACAACCGGATCAACGAGTAAACCAACAAAACAGCCAGAAGCTGAATCTGCGGTAGGGAACATGCTTCAAATAAGCGCTGCTGTTCCTCCAGAATTCGATAAGACTATCCTTGTTAATTTCACATCTACTGACAATGAGAATGTTATGGCCCGACTGGATAAGTTGAACGGATATACGTATGAAGAAGACGTGAAGCCAGGGACTTACAAAGTTGATTTCATTAATGTTGTGGGGGAAAATGCCACGGACTATAACATTGATTCGTCCGAGAAAGTTATCGTCAAGAAAGGTGATACGGTTGAATTCAAAATACAGCTTTCTTTGAAACCCACGGCTAAGCCAAAAGAAGAGCTTTCTTCAAATGAGGAACCTACAGAGGCGAGCGTCGAAAGAATGCTTAACGGGACGGATTCGAGCGGGAATCAGAACGCTGTTACAGATCGCGGTGTTCAAAGCTCCGCAAACAGTGCTTTAAGTGAATCAGCTGCTGTTAAACCAACCGAAAAACCACAGCGGCAAAAATTCACCATACAACCCCAAACACTGAAAATCATTATTGGGATCACTATTATTGCTTTGTTGGCACTCATGGTATTTCTTTATAAACAGATTAGTTACAAGCATGATTACTATGATTGCTAAGGATTTTGTTAAGGAGGTTTTTTTGTGGAAGATAAATTGCTAAAGCTGATGGAGAAAGAAGAGGCTTTGAAAAAGAAAAAGGAGAAAATTGAGGAAGACTTACGGAAGGTAGCCAAACAGATCAAGGAAGTTGAACATCAACAGAAGGTAAGAAATATTGAGGACAGCATAGTGATTTTGAGTAGCCATGGCATTAATTTGAATGATGTAATCAAGGAAATCCAACAAGGGAAATTTGACCATTTAAAGAAAGCTTCTGCTGATGCTGGAGGGAATACATCCGGTGAGGCTGTGGGGCAAGGTTAAATCATTATATCTGAGGGCTGAATAATCGCTATTCAGCCCTTTATTTTGAAGGGAGTATTGTGATGGTGAAACGTAAAAAATGGTTGTTTGTCAGTCTTGGAGTAGTTGTACTGCTTATGATCGCTGGAGCAATGGTGGTGAACACAAGCACCTCAAGAGAAGGTGTCCTAAATAGAATCAGCGCGGCAATAGACAATAACGATACAGAATTGCTCATATCTGTAATGCCTGATGAAATACAAGGCTATCCAACAGTGGAGGATTCGGCTAAATACTTTTTGCAGACAGCAGCTGACAACAAGGAGCTGACAATGCAACTCTTGGATAAGGAAAATTCTGATGTAGCAAACAGCGTTAAAGAAATGCGTTTGAGTGGAGAGTTTCCATTCAGCATAGAAAAATCGGGGAAGAAACTGCTGTTTTTTGATAAATACGTGTTGTTGCCTAAAGAAACTTATGTGACCTTTAAAGACCTTAGCAATGATGTTACGTTGAAACTTAATGGCAAAGAAGTGAAGCGTGAGGACTTACAAAAACCATTACTAGCAGGAAGCTATGAAATTGAAGCTATCAAGTCATCTGCATGGACAAGCATCACTGATAAGAAATCAGTAACAGCTGGAGAAAAGCCGAGTAGGGAATTGTCATTTGACTTAACGGGGTATGTTCTGGATTTGTCTAAGGAACTAAAAGGAGCTGAAATTTTGTTTAAAGGTAAAGGGACAGGAATCCGTGTTGGCGACCCTAAATCAGCAGAGTTTGGGCCTATAGAGGAATCTGACGAGAAAGAGATACAGCTTGCAGCGCAATTTCCGTGGGGAGAAACGTTAAGCTCGCATTATGATAAATCATACTATACCCTTGGTAGCGGATCACACTTCTATTTTATTCCTGATATAGAATTCGCAAACGAGTTGTTCCTTGGTTTTGCAGAGGAATACGCTCAAGCAAGTGTAAAACAAAGTGTTGAGCCTTTCAAAAGTGCCACGGACAAATTCAAGGCTAAACAAGCAAATGCTTATCAGCCTTCAATGTTTGGTAACTACTCTTATAATTTAATTAAAACCTATTTCAATAAGGAAACACCCAAAATTGTAATCGACAAAGAGGGTAATCCGGTCATGCAGCTGGACGGAGTTATTCGATTGAATAGACTGAAAACCGATTATCTTAGGGAAAAGGAGTATGTTTATTCTCTTTCCCTAAAAGCTTTATATGATGAGGAAAAGCAGATATGGAGTATTGATGAGGCAAACTTAGGGTCTTTTGCAAGTATTCCTAATCAAAATGAAGAGGGTAAATACGTTATCACGACTGCAAAAAAATAGAATTGTACACATACACAAGAATGGCCACTCTCGATCAGCGTGGCCATTCTTGTTTTTTGTATACATTAAACGATTCCGGAAAGAGCCGGCAGCTCACATTTTGTATACAGATTATGCTCTGTTGCACATGCCAGGATAGATTTTGTACTTTTTATACTTCGTCAAATACCTCTTTCAATATGTTAAGTGCTTTTCTTTGCTCTTTCTCGCTTCTTTTTAATAGCAGTGCATGGATTTCCATAATATCTTCGCTGTCTTGTCTTCTTCCTAAACTCATAAGTTCAAAGAACTCAATATTTAAAGCGCTTGATATCTTTATGATGGTCTCTAATGTAATGTTGCTTTCACCGCGCTCAACTCTGCCGACAAAGGAGAAGGATGAGCCTATTTCATCTGCTAGGGCCTGTTGGGTTAAACCCTTTTCGGTCCGCAACTTCCTTATAATACTTCCGATTTGTTCAGCAATAGTTTGATTCATAAAAGTGATCTACTCCTCTTACTAAGAAGTGTAGACAATTGGCGAAATGTAGTGGAGCCACTATAAGATTTAAAAGTTTTAAATATTGTTCCCATATGTGTCATGGGGTATACTGTAAATATCTTCAAAAGAAACAATGTTTTGTCGATATATAGTTTCATGGTCAAACTACTTGATACTAAGGGGATTTGACTAATGGGGATTTCGTTGGTTATATTTGTAATTATATGGAGGAAATTTCTATGTAATGACAGCTAAGATGCTCTTATATAGTGAAATGAATCTATTTTATGGAGGCGGTTGGTAGTGGAAAACCAGAACGATATAGACAATGAATTTTATTTGCTGTCGGATCATGTAAATGCCTTGGATAAAGGGTTTGAGTTATTCCGACTAAACTACAGGCAGAACAATTGGAACGAAGCGGATCGCGTTGCTAATCATATTTTGTCCTTGGCAGAACGGATGTATGAAAACAAGAAAAAATGGGGTGAACTTGTTATTCCTTTAAATCAAATGCTAAAGCGTCCTTTGATTTTTTATTTTGGATACGGATATTTAGCAAAGTCAATCGTTTTCCAGAAGCAAGGTCTTTTTGACCGCGCTAGAGAGTACATAGCCAAATATGCGGATTTGGGATGGTATGAGAATGCCACAGATGAAGATATGGAGGAAATTGAGCGGTTTAAAGGATTTGCGAAGGCTAACGGGTACGCCGTTGATTTATTGTCTGGCAAGATAGAATTATTAAAAGAGTATGTTGATTTTATATTTGAGAACGATGAGGAAACACTGCCCGGATTAGTTACAATTTTTGAAGCTGCAAACTTGAATGAATGGAATATAGACGAATATTACTATAGCTCTATTCCTGAGCAGTTAGACACTGTCCAATGATACAAACATGCCATAATTAATACTCAATAAAATCAAGGGTTCTTATTAGTTGAAAGGGGATGTTTGTGTCCTAGTTCAGTGACACAAACATCCCCTTTTACGTATCTGGTGACACAAACATATACTTATAAGGCGCGAAAATTATTTACCGAAAATTATGACTATGATAAGATAATAGCAAAATCTTGTCAAAAAAAGGTGTTTTATGTACGAGCCAATATTCCTATTAAACGAAGCAGTCGGTAGTAGCTATTGGGAAAGGTATAGTTACAAGCTTCAAAAGGACGTTCAATTGTTCGGTGATCTTAAGTACGATCATTGGATATTGGTCGAAACGGATCCCAACATTCTTAAATTTTGCGAAAGACCAAACAGTGAGAAACTGCTAGAAAATAATTTACATAAGATAAGGTTTTTGATATGTGGCAGCTTGAACGAAACGGAAAAGAAACGTTTGTAAACGTAAGATATAAAAACCAAGAGACTGATCATGAGAGGTTAGAAAAATGGTGCTTTAAATAAGGATATGACTATAAAGTACTCTACGAAGAGGACATACGCGGACAAGATCTTTACCTGAAAAATATGAAGTAGTTACTGCCATATATCGGTCAACGGAATATTCCCATCGAAACGGATAAAAGGCACATTCTACGTGCTCTCGGTGACGAAACTAAAACTATCGGAGAGTTGCAAAGCATATGTTCAACAATTCCGATCAGTCGTATCCATATATTTCTTAATTTATTCAGGAGAACTAATTGCATCCAATATAAAGGAAGTCGAATTAGGAATCTTGACCGAGGTGAAGCGAATTGGGTAGAAAACGGATTTTAGAAAATGTCGAAATTGAACCGAAATATTTGGATATAAACAACTGGCCAGTCGTTTTAACCGACGATTGGTCGGAAGAACGTAAAGAGGTTTTCCTTAAAAGGAAAGCTGCAGTCGAAATGAGGGGGAACTTGGATACTGTCAACTTTAGCAGTGGCGATGGGGGCGGCAGTGTTTAGGTTTATCCAAGGTTAGCTGTCTAAACAAAAGAATAGTGGCGAAAAGAGATCAAACCCTACTCAACTTGTAGGGTTTGATCTCTTTTCTAATCTGTTCACCGATGAAAACAGACAAGCCATGTCCTCAATATTCATGGTTTGTCTGTTTTTCTTAAAACCCCTTATATTGAGGTTCTTCATTTTCCAACTGTTGTACGCGGCTTTCTACTTGCTGCACGATTTGTTGGGTTTGTTGGGCCGCATTCGTAAA